>CAIXPZ010000100.1 GCA_903921455.1 uncultured Verrucomicrobia subdivision 3 bacterium
GCCACCAGGAGCGGTGGGATAGTTGGGCGCGACAAGCACGTTGCCGTTGGGCAGAATTTTGCAGATCGAGTCCGTGAAACCCGCCTGGTTCCGCCCTTGGGGGCCAAGCGTGTTGTTCTGGTTGATCAAGCCTGCGGGCACGGGAGCGGGCGACCATGAATCCGACGACGGATTATAAACCTCGGCCGTGTTCCATCCCGTGCCATACTCCGCACCCGCCACCAGCACCCGGCCGTCGCGCAAAACGGCGGAGGAATAATAGAGGCGGGTTGAGGTCATCGAGGCGCGGGTGGTCCAGGTGCCGTCCACATAGCTGCCATTATTGGGAGTCAGCCGATACCACGCGTTGCCACCCGTGTTCTGGGCCATCACAGTGCCATCAGAGAGCAGGAGCATCAGGTTGACCGGACCTGGCGCTCCCCGGTTTAATTTTGTCCAGGTTCCGGCGGCGGTCGCGGTCTGCGGAATCATCACACTACCAGCGAGGAGTTCCAGCGCCACGACAGTCAAACACAAGCGAAACGGCAACCTTAAATTTTTTGTTCTCATTTCGTTCACTTCCAGACACATTAAAAATCCATCGCTGCGGTGGTTATTGCAAAGTGACAAGAACCAGCACCATGCCCTTGCCGACTTTGAGACCGCTCATCGCCTTACCCAGAATCGCGCCTTGCGCCCGGCCCGAGTTGGAAACTTTCATCGCATGACCGGGGGTCATGGAAGTGGTGAGCAAATCGCCCGGCTTGATCGCGCCATAAGCCGCGTCCGCCCGCACATAAACCCGGCCGCTCAACGCCACGTTTTGACTGCCATTCAAGATGCCGTCCTGATGGAGGCTGAGGCCGGGGTTGTAAACGGCGGTTGAAAAGTGCGGCGGGTGGCGCTCGAAAAGTGCTACACCCTCCGGGCAAAGAAGACTGGATTTGAACCTTTCCGTCAAGTTGTTGCTTTCGCTTCGAGGTAGAAGCAGCAGGAGGGGGAGCTTCGAGCTTTTAGCTCGCCCCCTCCTGCGGTCGAAGGTTCGTTTGATTTACTTTCGTTTCAGTCGGCGTTTGGCATCCGTCAGCCGGTAGCTCTCGCCGTTGGCTTCCAGGATGTGAACGCGATGGGTCAGGCGATCCAGCAGCGCGCCCGTCAGACGTTCACTGCCCATCACTTCAGTCCATTGTTCGAATGGCAGATTGGTAGTGACGATCAGGCTGGTGCGTTCATACGCGCGGCTCACCACGTCGAAGAGCAGTTCGGCCCCGGTCTTGGAAAACGGGACGTAGCCGAGCTCGTCCAAAATCAGGACGTCCAGCCGCTCCAGTTGTTTGTGCAGCCGCTGCAAGGTTTTCGTCTCTCGTTGTTCGAGCAACTGCGTCACCAATCCGGTGGTGGTCATGAAGCGCACCCGTTTGCCCTGACTGCACGCCGCGAAGCCCAAGGCAGTTGCCAGATGCGTCTTGCCGGTGCCGGGGCTGCCGACCAGCAACAGGTTCTCCCGTTTGCTAATGTATTCGCCCCGCAGGAGTTCCCTTACCAAAGGTTCGTTGATCGAGACTTGGGCGGCGAAGTCGAACGTCTCGATGGTTTTCAACACGGGGAAGGCTGCTTCCTTGATCCGCCGTTCGGTGGCGCGGCGTTCGCGGTCAATCAACTCTCGTTCGGCCAACCGCAACAGATACGTTGGATAATCGCAGCGTTCCTGGCTGCACACGGCGCCGACACTGTCGTAGTCGCGCAGGAAGGTCGGCAGTTTGAGTTCCTTCAAGTGATGCTCCAGCAGGAGCACGGCGGGGTTTTTACTCATGCGACACCTCCCACCAGGTCCATGTATGAAGCCAGATTGGGCGCGGCCACGTGGACGTGCCGTAGATGGGGATGACCATCCAGTGAAAACAGCGTGGCACTCCAGTCTTCCCGAGGATAAAGGAACTGGGCCACGGCATCGCGGGTGATCGCCCCAACCGCCAGGGCCTGTTCTACGGCCCGCCGTAACTGGGGCAATGAATGCTTCTCCAGCAGGCGCAACACCTTGATATACTCCCGCGTGCCGTCGCCGTCCCGTTCGGCTTCCAGTCGGCGGCGCAACAGCGCAAAACACTCCGGTAACGTCCAACCTGCCAGCGGGCGGGCATGATCAAATGCTCCCGGCTTGGTCTCCAGCAATGCCAAATAATGGAGGGGCTCAAAACAGACCTGCTCGTCATCCCAGATCCGTGCGTGCCGTGCGACTTCGCTGCCATCGCCACACAGCACGACGCGGTCAAAGTAACCCTTGGCCACGATCGGATGATGAGCCCAGCGCACCGGCACCGAATAATCGTTCCCGTCAAAACGCACCAGCGACAACGAACTGGCCGTCGTTGAAAACTTGCGACAAGCCTCGAATGGTGTGGTCGGCAGCGGCAGGAAGGCTTTTTGATCTTCCAATAACAACTCCGACTTGGTGCCCGTCTGCCCACGCAATCGCCGCTGCAGATCCTCCTGACAGCGTTGATGCAGATGACCATTGAGTCCAGCCATGTCACCGGCCACCGGCACCGGCACGAAGTAGTTCAGCCGCGTGAACTTCACCTGACCTTCCACCACGCCCTTCTCGTTGCCGCGGGCCACCTGGCAGAAGTGATGGGCAAAAAGGTAATGGCTTTTGAGCTGGAGAAATCCCTGCGTCAACCGTCGCTCCTTGCCCAAAATCTTGCTCACCGCCACCTTCGTATTGTCATACGTAATCCGCTTCGGAACGCCACCAAAATACTCGAATGCCCGCACATGCCCTTCCCAGAACGTCTCGGTGCATTCGCGCTCGAAGGCCATTACAAAGGTTGCGTCGCTATACGGCAGCGCCATGACGAAAAACGCCACCTTGCGCAACTGGCCATTCACGTTGGCCAGCGCGTGGCCGAAGTCCACCTGCGCCTCGCCCGGGGGATGCAGCAACGGCACAAACACCTCCTGGGTTTTCTGCGTTAGCTCCCGCACCGCATCTTTCACCACGGTATAGCCACCCGTGAAACCATCCTCCCGCAGCCTTTCCCAGATCCGTTTGGCCGTGTGCCGCTGCTTGCGCGGCATGGCCTGATCATCCTTCAAGATCTGTTTGATTCGTTCCAGAAACGCCCCCAGCTTCTTCCGCGGGCGCGGCTGCTGCTGCCGGTAGCCCGGCGGCTCGCTGTGTTCCAAAATCTTCTTCAACGTCTTCCGGTGCATCCCCGTCTCCCGGAGAATCTGCCGCCGGCTAACACCATCCACCAACACCCGTCTGCGAATCTCGGTCCAGTCGTTCATATTGCGATACATGCTTCATGGTTAATGAAGATGCCGCACTTTTGAACCGCCGCGTCACACACATGACCCCCGCCGCACTTTTCAGCCGCCGTTTACAGC
>CAIXPZ010000101.1 GCA_903921455.1 uncultured Verrucomicrobia subdivision 3 bacterium
CGGCCTCGGTGCCCAGCTCGTCGTCCACCCGGACGAGATTGAAATCGAAACCCACAACCAAGAACCTTAAACTAAAGGAGAATCAAATGGGACTCACCATCCATTACCAATTGAAGGCCAAAGGCAGTGAAGCCAAGGCCAGAAAGCTCATCGAAGCCCTGCACCAGCAAGCCCACGACCTGCCGTTCAAGGAAGTGGGCGACATCGTGGATCTGTCCGGCGATGAATGTAACTACGACAAACGCGATAAAGATGATCCGCTGCGCTGGCTGCTCATCCAGTCGCAGGGTTCGGTCAGCCTCAGTCATCTTCCCGGCGAATCGGAATACAGTTCGCGCCGGGTCTCGCCGACTCGGCTGATCGCGTTTACGGCCTGGCCGGGCGAAGGCTGCGAGGAATCCAACCTCGGCCTCTGCCAATACCCCGCCGCGATCGTCGATCCGCGCCACGGCAAATTGAAAACCAAACTGTCCGGCTGGCGCTGGTCAAGTTTTTGTAAGTCCCAGTATGCCTCAGACCCGAGGTGTGGTGGCGTGGAAAACTTCCTGCGCTGCCACCTCACCGTCATCGCGATGCTGGACAAGGCCAAGGAACTGGGGTGTCTCGAATCCGCCAGTGACGAGGGTGAGTTCTATGAAAACCGCAATGTCGAGGCGCTGGTCAAGGAGATCGGCTCGTGGAACCAGATGATTGCGGCGTTCGGTGGCAAGCTCAAGGACGTGCTGGGCGGTGGTATTGAAATGCCGATCGCGGATTATCCAAACTTCGAGCAGTTGGAACTTGCCGGTCAATCACAGCTCCCGCCCCAGATCGAAGAACTCGTCAAGCTCATCAAACAAGTCAGCCACAAAAGCTGATCCTTCAAACATTAACCAGAACCAGGCGCAGGGCTTAATGCTCTGCGCCTTTTTAATTTCCCCGGTTCATTCCTGCGTGAGTGCGCAGGAACTTGGCCGGGAGCAGACAACAACCAACAACAGAAAGACACAAAATAATGAAAACCATCACAGTCAAATACGGCGTGGACCAGATCACCAAGCAGGTCGAGGACGACTTTACGTTCGGCGACTTGCAGGCCAGCGACAGCTTCAAGGCGGCGCTGGGCTTTGGGGACAACACCAAGACGCTCGTGGACGGCATCGAGCAGAACCGCGACACGATCATCCCGGCCGGCACCACCGTCCGGATTGAAACCGCCGCCAACACCAAGGCGTAAGGATCAAACCTGAAACTTGAGACCTGAGACCCGAAATCCAATTGGAACGCCCGTCCGCCTTCATGGTGGACGGGCGTTTTTTCATTTTATGGAAAAGACTGAAATCATCCTCCAAACCGACGGCTCCTTCGTCGAACGTCTGGTCAGTGAACGGACGTTGAACGTCGGCCAAAGTGTTCTGGACACATTGACCGAGAACCTCACGCGCCCGATCCGCAATGTCTTCAACATCCCTGGCTGGGGCTTCGTCCATGCCAATGTCGGGTTGAACGACACGCTCTGGTCTGTGCCTATTGACCGCATTCCGCTGCACGCCCGGTTCAAGCTCATCAATCAGGTCATGGTGCCCATGTTTGCCTCTACCACGGACATTGAGATGCCCCTGGTCTGGAAGGTGCCGCCGGGAGTCAAAGTGGTGTTCGCCGTCCTGACCAAACAAGAAGACGATATCGTGAGTGTGGAAGGCAACTGGCTTTTCGCTTGTGACGCCGACAACCGGGGCTATCGGCTGCCACTGCCCAATCTGCATGACGACTGCCGCATCTGCACCGGAGCGTTTGCAGGCGACCAGGAAACGGCGTTCGAGTGCGTGAAGGCCAGTCTGGAGCAGTTCAACCAGTCGAAGTGGAACGCGGATCTGATGCGGACCAGCGAACAGTCCCAGAAGTTCTTCCGGTTCCAGCCGACCAAGGACAGCTTCGAGACCTTGCCGATCCAGACTGACAACTGGATGGCGCTCTGCGACAAGGTTTCCACGGCGTTATGGGAAAGGGTCGTCGTATGAATGCCCGGGAATCATTCCAACAACTGGTCCAAAACCTCAAGCTCTGCCCAACACTGGAAAACACCATCAAACCGAAGCTGCTGCATGAAGCGTGGAGCAGCTTTCGGCGGCTTGATCCAGAACACGGGGATGAAGTGACGCCGGCGATGTTGGTGGCGCTCATCCTGCATGACGAGGAATCCTTCGCCGAACTGTTGACGGAGGCGCAACTCGACCAGCTGCATATCGTTGCCGGCCAGGCGATGCAGCAATACGAACTGGCCATCAAACCCAAGAATAAGGTCGGCCAACTGCTGGCCACCACCATCAAGGAGAACGAAAAAGTATGAACTACATTATTGGCTGTGGAGGCGTGGGATCGGCCATCGTCCCCTCCTTCTGTCTGCTCAAAGAACCCGGGGACATCACCCTCATCGACGGGGACAAGCTGGAACGCAAGAACCTGAACCGGCAGATGTTTGATGCTTCCAACATCGGCCAGAACAAGGCGCAGGCTCTGGGAAACAAATACGGCTGTCAGTTCGTGCCGGAGTGGTATGCCAAGGGCAAAGTCCGTCACTACCGCCATGACTGGCTGCTGTGTTTGGTAGATAACCATCGGACACGGCTGGAAGTATTGGAAGTGTGTGATGACCTCGGTTGTCAGGCCATCTTCGCCGCCAATGAGATGCACTCTTCGGAGGCGTATTATTATCGGCGGTCATGGCTGGGAACCGAACGTGATCCGAGGGTTTATTACCCGGAGATCACCACGGATCGTTCAGGTGATCCGCGGGCCGCCTCCATCGGCTGCACCGGTGAGGTGCAGGCACAGAACCGGCAACTGGTGTCAGCCAACCTGATGGCGGCGGCTCTGGCCGAACACCTGTATGTGCTGTGGAGCATGAAAGCACCGCGCATGGACCGAGAGACCGTCGAGTTGTTGCCGCACAAGTTCGTCGCCAACCTGAGCAAGCTCGAAACCTACCGGGGAGGCCGCCATGAGTGACACATTGACGTTGCCTCCGCCAGTCGAACGCAAGTGCCGCATCGAAGAGGTGTTCGACGCCAGCTTCATCGAACTGTTGAAGCTGGTGCCCGCCAATCCGTTTGTCCGGGCCTGGGTGCTTAAGTTCACGGGCAAGCTGCCGCCAGTCGAATGCGAGACCTACGAACAGTTGCAGGACTGGGCCGAGTTCAACTGCACCAAGCGAGTCCGGCCCAAAGGTTCCATCACAAGATCATCGGATGAGGACGGCATTGAGATCAATGTTCACTTCTCGGAGATTGAATACGGCCGGGCCAACTACTCAGTGAATCGTTTCGGTGATGAGGGGTTTCGGGTCGGGGCGGAAGAACTGACGGAACTCGTTCAGGAAGCCATTGCGGA
>CAIXPZ010000102.1 GCA_903921455.1 uncultured Verrucomicrobia subdivision 3 bacterium
CTGCGGATGCCAGCGGAGCGGCGGGAAAGCTTGCTGGATGAGTTTGAACGCAGCGGTTTGAGTGGTGCCAAGTTTGCCGCGCTGATGGGGATCAAGTACCCGACGTTTGCCGACTGGGTGCAACGCCGCCGCCAGCAACGGGGGCCGGGTTCGCCCGGTGCAGTGAAATCGGCCGATCCAGTGCGGTGGTTGGAAGCCGTGGTGGAACAGGCCCGCAGTGGTGGCGGGAGCGGTCCGAATGTCGTGCTCCTGCAGTTACCGGGCGGGGCGCAGGTGGAGCTGAGCCAGGTCGCCCAGCTGGAGTTGCTCGTCGCCTTGTTGCGTGCCTTGGCTAAGCCATGTTGAGTTTTTCCGGCAGCTTGAAGGTGTTTGTAGCGGTGCAAGCCTGCGACATGCGCAAGGGGTTTAACGGTCTGCATGGGCTGGTCACGGAGCGACTGGGAGAAGATCCGCGTCAGGGGGCGTTGTTTGTGTTTAGTAATCGGCGGCACACGCGCCTCAAGATTCTGTGTTGGGACGGGACCGGACTCTGGGTGCTCACGAAACGCTTGGAACGGGGAACGTTTTCATGGCCGAACCCATTGGAGCCGTCAACGACGAAGCTAAAGTTGACACCCCAGGCGCTGGCGTTGCTGACCGATGGTGTGGATTTGCGCGGTGCCAAACTGCGGCCGTGGTACGAACGCGAATCGTAAGCAGTGCGTGGCGCAAAAAGTTTTCACAAAGTTTGAACATTCTGCGCGCGGCGGCGTCAGAGACAACCAATGACCTCGCGCGAAATCGAATTGGCCGGGCAACTCCACGAATGCCGTGCGGCGCTGGCACTGGCGCGGCAGGAGAACGCGTTGCTCCGCCAGAAGCTCGATGCCTTGGCGCGGCGGTTCTTCGGGAAGAAGAGCGAGCAGTTGAATGCCGGTCAACTGGAACTACTACTCCAACTGGCCGGCTTGGCGGATGCAAACTCCGCCGCTCCGATCGTGAAAGAATCTCCCATTCCGATTCATCGTTTGGCGAAAGGCCGGCAGCCGCGTTTGGCGGAGAACTTGCCGGTGGTGGAAGAAGTGATTGATCCAGAACTGGTGCAGGCGGAGCCAGAAAACTGGCGTTGCATCGGCCAGGAAGTCAGCGAGCAACTCGACTATGAACCGGCGCGGTTTCTGCGCCGCCGCACCATTCGCCGCAAATACGTTCACCGTGAGGATCCGGATCGTGCTCCAGTGATCGCGCCGCTGCCGGAACGGTTGTTGGATCGCAGCTTACCGGCACCGGGCCTGCTGGCACACATTTTGGTCAGCAAATACTGCGACCATCTGCCGTTGTACCGGCAAGAGCAGATCTATGCGCAACGGCACGGCGTTCACCTGCCACGCCAGAGCTTGGCGCGGTGGGTGGGATTGGCGGCGGATTGGTTGCACCCGATTTATGAACAGATCCGCACAGGCGTGCTCGCTGACGGGTATGTGCAGGTGGATGAAACACCCATCCGTTATCTGGAACCCGGCCATGGGCGAACCAAGCAAGGCTATCTCTGGACCGGCAGCCGGCCCAAAGGGGACGTGTTTTTCCGCTGGGAAACCAGCCGTGCCACCGCGTGCTTGGACAGCCTGATCCCACCGACGTTTACCGGGACCATCCAATGCGACGGGTACTCCGCCTATCGCGCGTTTGCCAATGGACGCGCCGGCGCGATTGCACTGGCCGGCTGTTGGGCGCACGTGCGCCGCAAGTTCTACGAAGCCCTGGAGTCGGCCCCGCGACCGGCGGGTTGGCTGCTGCGCCAAATCCAACACCTCTACCACATCGAAGCCCGCTTGCGCGCACAACGCACCAGTCCGAAAGGGCGCGCCGTGGCTCGCGCCCACCAAAGTCGCCC
>CAIXPZ010000103.1 GCA_903921455.1 uncultured Verrucomicrobia subdivision 3 bacterium
CAGCATCATCACCATCACTTCACTGGTCTGCAACCTGGTCTTCCGGCTGAGCAGTCCCTGAAGTCCTCCGCGGGTGAGTTGTCAATCGCCATGATGACGTGGTTGCTCAGACGCATACGGTGCTACTCCGGTGGAGCTGCCGATTACCATGGCTGACATGTCCACCTCCCCGGTGCCGATGTTCCACTATGCCGTCTATGACCGAGGATTTCTCAACGCCCATCCGCTGCCGGAGTTCTATCCGTTTGACGGGCCGGGCTGGGAAGCAATAGGAGGGACGTGGGGAGCTTCTACTCTCGACCCGGGTTGGATATGCTGACTGACGGGAGCAGAATGGTCGGCGGAACCGAGGATGTTCGACTCCAGGATTTGGTGGTATCCGTCTAAAGCCGAGTGTGTCTTCAGCGATGCGAGGGTTACATTTCTGTAGGCGGTTGTTTTATTTCGGTCCACACTGAATGGCTTTGGCCGATTTCCTGACTGGCACGGCGGACACCTTGCAAAGACCGGATCAAGTCACTCTGGTTCAGCATCTGAAGGCTTTTCTCCCTTGAAGCCACTTCGCACAAAGCCAGCAGCACGGCATTCTTTATCAGGCCACCCGAAAAACACACTGATTCTTTTGCCAGATTGTCAAAATCAATCATATCCCGTCCCGGCACGCTAACCCCGATCATTCTTTTCCAAAGTTCAAGCCGACAGGCTTCGTCTGGCAGCGGCACATAGACATGCTGGAGAATGCGCCGGACGAACGCGCCATCGAAGTTTTTTGCCAGATTGGTGGCAAAGACCACAATGCCATCAAAGCTGTCCAATTGCTTGAGCATGACCGACCGGGAGACATTGACGCCGTGGTCGGCGGATTGGGTGACGTTGGTCAGGCGTCGCCCCAAGATGGAGTCCGCCTCATCAAAAAACAGCAACGCGTTAGACTTCTTCGCTTGGGCAAAGGCGGCAACGATGTTTTTCGGCGTTTCACCGACATACTTGGATTCAATCTCGGCATAGTTTATTTCCAGGATGGGCTGTCCCAGGTCTGAAGCCAGCGCCTCGGCACACATGGTCTTTCCGGTGCCGGGCGGACCATAATAATTTACCGCCACACTGATGCCGACCGGGTCAATCTTCTGGAAACCCCACTCGCGGTAAATCAGCGCATGATTGTTGATGCGGCTTTTAAGAGTTTTGATTTCCTGTCGCACCCCCTCTGGTAGTATTAAGTCGTCCATGCGATAACGGGGTGCGCGAGATTCAAATCGCTCCAGCAACTTGAGTGCTTGATCCGAATCCTTGGATTGGCCGGTTTGATCGTCCGCCTCTTTGCCCGGCATTTGAGAATCGGCGACCTTGTATCGAGCCAACGATTCTTCCGGCGGGATTTTTTTACCAAATGACATGGCGTTATGCGGTTAGTTCCTGAATCAACACCTCTGGCTTATTTTTCAATTCCGGAAATTGCGCCAAGGCTTCTTGGCGTGACACCTCTCTGTAGGTCACCTCGTGAACGCATCCATTTATGTCATGAGCAATGACTCGTAATGTGACTCGGTCGGCCAGTTGCTTCGTCCCCACCGCCAAATTGTCAATTTTATCCAGAATGACTACGCCCACCGTGCGAATACCCAGATGGGTGTTTACCGCAAGCCACCGGTTGAGGTAATCACGCATTTCACACCACCATTGAAAGATATGCTCGTGAATGTGTTTGTCGGTTGTTGCTTTTATCACCGTGTCGGCAAGAAAGTAGCCAACCACTGCAACTGCGACGTCGAAAATAAATCTCATGCGTTTGTTTTGGTTTGATCATCTCTCACGAGTTCGCAAAGGATGTAATGCAATTCTGTTTGCCCCGTCTTGATAAACTCGCTGCGAATTTCCCGGGGCAGCCCATCCCAGAAACACTCACGGTTAATTGACGTGATAACCGCCTGCCCATTCTGCTGGCACAGCATTTGCACGCGGACGCCAATCCGATTGGCCGCGATTTTTGTGACGGCGCACTCCACCCGCAGTGGCGCGATTGAATTTGCGATTGGATTATTTCCGAGAGGCTTGCGCTCGCGACAAGCCTGTAACTCTTGGCTCAACACCGCACCGGACATATTGAACTTCTTTGACACCTCACGAGCCATATCATCAATCAAATTGCGAGCATATTTATCAGACTCGGACTCACTTGGCGAAGACGGCGGAGCGGATTTGATCCTGCGCCAAACAAACCATAAAAGTAGCGCAATGACCACCAATGTTCCGAGTAACTCGAAAATGCTCGTTGGCCAGAACTTTGAAATGCTGGTTGATAATATTTCTGCCCTCATGCGGTCAACTCCATTTCCATGCCTTGCTTCTGAGCCGATTCGCGGAATTTCTCTTCAGCCGTTTTTTTCAAATCTATAACCGCTTCGGTTTTGCCTTGGCGATTCATCTCGCTACGGATGGCTTCGGACAATTCATCCCAGGCAAGCACTTCTTCGGTGGTGGACTGCAAAAACTTCCCGTTTTCATCTTTAATGATTGTGGTTGTCTTGCCGGCAACTGTCGTAGCATCAATTTTCCTCACCTCCATCTTGCTGCCAAGAACGTGCTGGTGAAAAACCGACCATAACTTCTTTACGGAGCGCCGGACGGGGTTGATTTTATTTTCGGCAAAAATGATAAAGCTTTCAATCCAGTCGGCAAGGGTGGTTGAGATCCGGGTGCGAACCCAAGGAATTAATTTCCGGCTAAAGAAATCAACAATCCACGGCCAAAAAGTTACTGTGAGAGCTATGCCGATTATCCAAATGCCAATTGTGATGGGATCCATAAGCAGTTATTTGACCGTGTAAAGATTAAGGGCTATTTCCCTTTCGCCCGACCGTATGAATTGCTCTCTGACCGCGTTTGGCAGATTGTCCCAAGAAGGATCTCGGTTCACCGGCACGGAAACTCTGGTTGGTTTGCCTTGCTGATTTACCAGCAGATAAACCCAGTGCTCGATTTTATCGGCGCTGACTTTTCTCAAAGTCAATTGTATCTGAAGAATCTTCTCTAGCTCACTGCCTTTGGCCGATGCGGTGCCGAGAATCATTTGGCGCACCAGATGGCGGGCATGGCTGCGATGGACTTTTAAGTTCTCCTGAGCCCAGTCCGCAACGCAGCGCGTGACATCCTGCTGCAATTCGGCCAGATGCGGATCAACAGCAATCAGATTGGCATAGTTTTGCAATTCACCGGGCGTCATCTTTAGAATATCGCCCCCGTCTTCCTGTAGCCATTCCAGCAGTTCGTATGCTCTGACAACGGTAAATGGATGCGATGCACTCCAAAGATTGGATACATTGAAGAACCTGTCGGCGGCATGAGTGGCTAGCCGGTCCCGATAGCGGTGCGCTTGGGCAACAATGCTAGGCGTGCGCATTCCCTTGTAAAATGTCGGCGGATAGCCGGACAGCTTCATCAATGCCCGCAAGGCAACCTCCCTGTCCTGACAAACGAGAAAGCCCGCACGATCCGCGGTGTATTCCGAACGGCGTGACCACAGCGCCAAAGGTGGGGACAGCGCGGCGTCAAACACGAATTGGGAGAGTCCGAGCGTTAAGCCCGATACCACGGACGCACCATCCTTCATCGTTTTGGCCAACGTGTGATAAGGAACGTGACCGGCCTTGATATGGCCCAGTTCGTGGCCGAGCAAAAAGAGCAGTTCGTCACGGTTGCACAGCGAGATCGCAATTGATGCCAGGACGATGTATGGCTCATTTGCTCCCAGCGTGTGCGACTCCAACGGGCCAAATCTTACATAAAGCATCGGAATGGGGGAGACATCCAGAATTTCGCAGGCTTCCTCCAGCGTTTTGTAAATCTGCGGCATGGATCCTGGCGTGACCAGAATCGCGCTGCCCAACAACGCCATGGCATCTGATTTGTTAAAGAAATCCACGGCCTTGGCCGTCATCGTTTCAATGCCCGGCAATGCCTTTACGGTAGCGAGAGCCGCCCGGTCCGAAGGATGCTCAAATACGACCGACCGAATGCCGGAAAAATGTTTGCGAGGAATTTGACCAACCTCTGACCGGAAGATTGTAAGGACATCGCCAATGGCCTTGGCTAACGCCGGGGGCGGATTGCGGAACAAAGATGTCAGCGGCATCGGGGCTACCGCCGAAAGTTTCTGGAGGCAAATTTCCTCGAATCGCTTGGGGATTTCGGCCTTCAGGCGCAATGATTGAACTTTGGCCGACAAGGAGGGCTGAATGATGGCGGCCGCCCGGCTGTAGGTGTAGATTTTTAGAATCTCGTCTGAAGTCACCCACCCCTCGGCTTCAAGGCTAACCAGGTCATCTGCGGTCAGAGGAACCACATCCACCCCAAAACCTAGTTCGTGGGTCAACTCCGGCACCAGCCACCGAACAAACCCCTTGGCCGCCAAGGCTGCATCTATTTCACCGGCGTTGATCGTGGCTTTCAAAACAGTCCCTTTTCTCCGGATGTTTGGCCGTCCGATAAAGCGGTGTTGTTGACGGATTGATTTTCAGGCCAAATGTCATTGCGATGATTGACTACAAAACCAATTCCAGCGCCGATAAATGGTTTCAAAAAGGTTGCCCAGAAGTTGGCGTCCATGTAGGTGCCCAATTCAGGATGGAAATTTGCGCCGAAGAGAGCGTGGGCAGCCAACTGCGGGGGAGCAGAATCCGTTGCCACATACATATTGTCCGAGCCATGCCACGCCGCCAAAAACTGATTTAAGGGATAGGCTTTCCCGGCACCATTAGGATCACCAGGATCGTTCACGACGACTTGGGGGTGATCTGGATCGGACATATCCAACCCGGTCAACACGATGGCGTGATTGGCCCCGTCAAGGCCAAGCAAGTCCCTGATGCCGGTCTGGACTGGATCTTGTTGCCAAAGTTCATCCGCATAAACCCCGACAATTACCTTATGTCCTTGTGCCAGCTCATTCGTGAGGTCGGCCACCGAACCATGTGGATTCAGGTGATTCTGGATGCCGTGAAGTTCCAGCAGTTTTCCCAAGTCCTCGGGATTCGTGCCGTGATTGGAGAGCAAGCCATGTTCGTCAGCCTCATGCACCAGACTTGCCTCGCTGACGTTGATGCCAAATTCATGCAGGATCATTTCCTGTGAAACAACCGCACAGGTGAAGTCTGTAGTCTGGTGAACCCAGTCTTTGACATCCTCGGTGGGCGTTCCAACGATATGGCCCGGTTCCATGCTCAAACCCGGGCTGGCACCGACAAATTGGTCAAAAAGTCCCGGTAGGGTATGATCCGTTGGATGCTGGCCGGAGGCGTCAACTGGGTGATCCGAATTTTCAAATGAATTCATGCGGTAATGCTCCTGTTTGTGGCCAGCCAACGGGAAGATTTGGGTTCATAACATTTTGTTGAAGACAAACCAGAACACGCCGGCACCCAGGGCTAGGCCAATCACCGGGGTCAAAAACGCTGAAAGGATGGCGGTGGCGACCAGGCCCGCTCCGAGGGCGATGGCGATCTTGATCAGAATCATAATCATCCCGTTGACAGGATGGGCCAGTTTACGCCCCATCATGCCGTGGTCGTCAAGTCGAATCTACGCCTCAATAGGGCGTGCCATTTAATGCCAAACAAGCCAGCCAGTTGCGCGCCTTCGGCAGCAGTGTCCGCCGGGTGCGGATGGCCCGCAAAATCACCCAGGAAAAACTCGCCGAACTCGTGGATCTGAACATCCGCACCATCCAGAAGGTCGAGGCCGGCCATGTGAACATCCTGCTGACCACAGTGCTGCGGTTGCAAAAGGCGCTGGGCTGCGCGTGGGGCGATTTGCTGGGGAAGTGAGGCTGAATTTCGCTCCCGGTCAGCTCATCAGCGTGACCCGGCTCCGGATGACTTTGCCATTCCTCACCAGAGCCTCGCCTGCTCGATAGGCCAAGTTGCCGGGCAGAAGTTCTCGTTCGTAGGGCTGTGATTTAGCCGGCGGAGGATTGGGGCGTGGCTGCAATCGCGCGGTGGAACTTACGTTGGGGCGCGTATTTGGCCGCACCTTGGCCCGGTCGTTGGAAAACCGCCAAATCTCGTCACCCGGCTGCAACCTGCCGAAAGTCTTGTGCCGCTCACCATGGGCGCTGGCGGTATGCACCCGCTCTTCCAACCATGACGTGGGCACGCGTTGGAATAGCATCAGGGCATCAACTGTCCGGTAAAATGTGCGGGCAATAAATTCCGTAACGGCCATGCCCGTTTATACGGCACTATGCGGCGGGTGGCAATCTCGGCGGTGGATATTTGTTTGGCAACCAGGACAGCTGGACTGGCCCGTCGCAATTGATGCCCCCAAATGAACACTTGCGAGGCTGATCCCAAAAGCACAAATTTCACCTCAGCCACTTGACCGAAAATCTGCTGCAATATGAAAGAAGAACTTTTAGACATCGACGCCCGCTTGAGTATTGCCACCGGTGCGCTCTCAATGCCAAATCCTGACATCAAAAAGGCCATATTCAACATTGAGCAGGCCCGGGAACAGCTTCTGAACCTGGCCGAAGGCTTGGAAAATACGCAGCAGAATTGATGGGCGAGTAGAGAGAAAGCTGCCCGAATCAAATCACCGCAGCGCTTCGGGCGGACCTTTCCAGATCAGGCGCAAGGAATCCAGCCGCAGGCGGGCTTGTTGCAGGGCCGTCGCCAGCTCCGCTTGCTGTGCCTGGGCCAGCTTGATCTCCTGCGGACGAACGTGGTCATTCACCTGTTGGAGCATCTGTAGGCGCTGCACCTCGTGGCCCAGCAGGTGGTGCATCTCTTTCTGGGCAGTCTGGCGCAACGTTGCCGACTTGGCTTCCGCCAGCTTGGTGGCAGCTCCGATCATCGCGGGGAGAATTCGCCGGGCGATATCGGTATTTTCCAGCAGCTTGTGAGGCGAGCCTTTCTGGAGTTTGGCTTCCCACGCACCGTCGCAAAAAGCGTCGGTGACGTCCACGAGCTTGTGGCTGATGACCACCTGAACCGGTATCGGCGGCAGAAATCGATCAGCGTGCAGATGAGGCGCGGCGATGGCCTCCAGAACAAAGATGAATTCCAATAACATCGTCCGGTCATTCGCCGTCGGCAGTATCGCAAAGGCGCAGTTACCCGTCTCGGCACCGAGCAGCAGCTCCATGGCACCGGTGACCATCGGATGATCCCAGGTTAGAAAACCGACATCCTCCCGGCTCAGCGCACGGCGGCGGTCGCAAGTGGCGATCATGCCTTCGGCGGGCATGGCGGGAAAAGAATCGGTAGTGATGCCCAGGGGATTCAATTGCCAGGTATGCGGTGCCAACTCCTCAATGTGGACGCCGAAAAGGTCGAACACATCGAGCAGATAATTTTCCAGCTCCGGCTGTGCGTCCAGATTCCGGATCTGGCTAATGATTTTCTGTGCGGTCGCCGGCCGGAAGGAATTCAGCTCCAACAAACGATCCCGCCCCGCCTCCAGACGGCGGCGCAATTCCTGCCGGGCCGCCTTGGTCTGCTGTAATAGTTCCGCCAGTTCCTGTTCGGCGGGGCCGCGCTCCGCCACCGGATATTCCAGGGCGAGATCGTGAACGGCCCGGCCAAACTGTTGCAGCAATTCATGGCCACCTTCGAGGTTGTCTTCAAAGGCATTCAAGCCTTCGTGATACCAGCGCGCCAGGACTTCCTGCGGGCTGTGCGCGAGATAGGGAACATGGATCTGGATGTCCGTCGTCTGCCCAATCCGGTCCAGTCGGCCGATGCGCTGCTCCAGCAGTTCGGGATTCAGCGGCAGGTCAAAGAGGACGAGATGATGGGCAAACTGGAAGTTGCGCCCTTCGCTGCCGATCTCCGAGCAGATCAGGAGCCGCGCGCCGTCCGCCTCGGCGAACCAGGCGGCGTTGCGATCTCGTTGCAACAGCGTCAGTCCCTCATGAAAGATCCCGGTCTTGATCGTCAGGTGGCGGCGCAGCGCTTCATCGAGGGCTTCGGCTTTTTCAACGGTGCGGGCAATCAGCAGCATCTTTTGGGGTTCGAGCTGTTGCAGCAGCTTCACCAGCCAGAGCACGCGCGGGTCTTTGGCCAGTTCCAACGAGGATTGCAATTCGGTGTCTCCGGCATCCACGGCAAATTCGGTCGAGACTTTATCCAGCCAGTGTTCCGCTTCGGCACCGGACTCCAACCTGGCCAGCCGCAGGGTTCGTTTCGGAAAACCTTTCATGCCGGCGCGCGTGTTGCGGAACAGCACCCGGCCGGGGCCGTGCAAGTCCAGCAGGTCTTCCAACAAGGCCGCCCGCGTCTCCGCCTTGCCCTGACCCAGTTCCGTCAGCCGTTGCTCCAGTTGCGCGTCAGGCACGAGCAGACGGCGCAGCGCGGCCATGTCTTTCTTTGTAAGCAGCGTTTCGTCGCGCAGTTTCTCGGCCACCCCGGCGGTCGCTTGGTAGTCCTTTGACTCGGCCTGAAACGAGGCGAGGTCGCGATATCGGTCCGGGTCGAGCAAACGCAGCCGCGCAAAGTGGCTTTCCACGCCCAGTTGTTCCGGCGTGGCCGTCAGCAGCAACAGGCCCGCCGACTGGCAACTGAGTTCCTCCACCACCTGATACTCACGGCTGGGAGCAGTTTCAGACCATTCGAGGTGATGGGCTTCATCCACGACCAGCACATCCCAGCCCGCCGCCACCGCCAGTTCCGCCCGGCGCGGATCGCCCGCCAGAAAATCAATGCTGGTGATCACGAGCTGATCATCCAGAAATGGATTCGCGCCGGGTTCACCGGTTTCGATGGCCGCACATCGTTCCGCGTCAAAGATGTGGAGCCAGACATTGAAGCGACGCAGCATTTCGACGAACCATTGATGCACCAGGGATTCCGGCACCAGCACCAGAATGCGGTTCGCGCGCCCGCTCAATAGCAGGCGGTGCAAGATCAGGCAGGCTTCGATGGTTTTCCCCAACCCCACTTCGTCAGAGAGCATCACGCGCGGCGCGTGCCGGCCCGCCACCTCCTGCGCGATGTAAAGTTGATGCGGAATCAGATCAATGCGCCCACCCACGAAGCCGCGCACCGGTGATTGCCGCAGGCGATGAAGCAATTCCAAGGTTCGGCGCCGCAGCGCAAAGGTCGCCGGGATGTCGAACCGTCCCGCGAACAAGCGCTCCTGCGGTCCCTGCACGCTGACCCGGTCATTCACCTGGGCTTCTGGCAGCTCTTGGCGCTCACCGAGGTAGGTCAGCAGCCCCTGCTTTTCGACCACTTCGTGGATGACGAATTCTTTGTCTGCCTGGGTGCGGATATTATCGCCCGCACGGAAGCGCACACGCTTCAGCGGCGCTTGGTCCATGGCGTAAATGCGGATTTCACCGGCGGCATTGAACTCAACCTTCACACGTCCGTCATCAAGCGATACGACGGTGCCCAGCCCGAGCTCCGGCTCCGACTCGCTGATCCACCGCTGACCTGGAACAAACACATTCATGAAATGGCGGCGGGCTGTATGCAGGTTCTCCTCGGAAAATGCAACCTCGGACCACAGCCGGCGGCAAATGGCTGGTTAACACGCGTTCGGAACCGGCTCGGATTGCCTTTGCCGTTCCGGGCGGTTGGCATTAGGCTTGTGGTAGAAAGGCTCGTCATGACTCTGACCAAACGCGACCTCGTAATGCGAATCAGTGAAGAAACCGGGTTGATCCAGACTCAGGTGTTTGATGTGATTCAGAAAACCTTGGATCAAATTTCCGAAGCACTGGCCAAGGGCGGCAAAGTGGAGCTGCGCAACTTCGGCGTGTTTGAGGTCAAGGTTCGCAAAGCCCGGGTGGGCCGTAATCCTCGGCAACCGGAGACCGACGTGCCGATTCCCGCCCGGGCCATGGTGAAGTTCAAAGCCGGCAAGGAAATGAAGGCCACCGTCTTGAAGCTGACGCCGAAGCCAACGAAGAAGGCACCCTGAATCAACAGAGTGCCTTTGAATGAAAGCAGAAATTATTTCTTCACACCAAGAATCGCGTCCTTGGCGGCTTTGGCGACGCGAAACTTCACGACTTTCTTCGCCTTGATCTGGATCGTTTCACCAGTGGCGGGATTACGACCGACCCGGGCCTTGCGGTTTACGAGGACCAGCTTGCCGAGGCCGGGAATGGTGAACGAGTCCTTGGCGTGTTTGTATGCCAGTGCCGCGAGTTGTTCCAGAATTTCGCCGGCTTGCTTTTTGGTGATGCTGTTCTTTTCCGCGATTGCGGAGGCGATTTGTGATTTGGTCAGAGCTTTGGCCATATTTTAATGTGTGTTATTGGTTGATGTTTACCGAAAGCCCATTAAAGCTGCCTCAAAACCGCGCGCCAAGATAAAACTGTGAATTCTATTGAGGAAAATGTCAGCATATCCCCTGTCGAACAAAGGTTATTGTCGCCCAATCCACCCGTCTGATAAGGTAAGGCAAAACCAACCGACATGATTCTTTTATCTGATTCCGGTGGCAGGACTCCGATGCATCAAGGATTCCCGCTCTATCAATTAAAAATCACGCTGCGCGACTGTCACCCACCTATCTGGCGGCGAGTGGTCGTGCGGGCGAACATGAAACTCAATCGATTTCACGCCGTCATTCAGACTGCGATGGGCTGGACAAACTCCCATCTACATCAATTTATTGCCGACGACGTTTACTACGGAGTGCCTGACCGTGAATATGAAGATGACGATTTTAAGCCGCAGAACGAAAAGAACCACACCGTAGCCGAACTTGCGCCGGAGGTGGATGCGCAGTTCACCTATGAATACGACTTCGGCGACTGTTGGGAACACGATGTCTTGCTAGAAAAAATCCAGCCGCCGGATACCGCCTTCAAACATCCAGTCTGTTTAGCCGGTGCCAACGCCTGTCCGCCGGAGGATTGTGGCGGCAGCTCCGGCTACGCTGATTTTGTGGAAGCGATGGCTGATCCAAAACACCCGGAGCATGAGCCAATGGTGGCATGGATCGGCAGCAAGTGGGACGCGACTGCCTTTAGCGTTGAGGCTGCCAACCGAGGACTGAACCGGATCAAGGCTTAAATGATCATCAGGTTGTGCTGCCATCAATCGCAGAACTGCCCTAATTGCACAACCAACCGCCAACACCGCACGCCGAAAGCCTCTCTGGCCTGATCGAGCGAGTTACTTTCTTCAACGAAGAAAATGGCTGGGCTGTGCTCAAGGTCAAGGCGAAGGGGCATCGCGATCAGGTCACGGTCCTCGGTTCGCTACCATCGGTCAGCGCCGGGGAATGGGTGACGGCGGAAGGCCGCTGGGTGCAGGACCGCGAGTTCGGCCTCCAGTTCCGGGCTGATCTGTTGAATAGCACCGCCCCCACCACGAAAGAAGGCATCGAAAAATATCTGGGTAGCGGCATGGTCAAAGGCATCGGCCCGGTCTATGCCAAAAAGCTGGTTGAGAAGTTTGGCGAGCAGATTTTTGAAATCATCGAAACGGCCTCCGCCAGGTTGGAGGAACTCGATGGCATTGGCCCGAAGCGTCGGAAGCGGATCAAGGACGCCTGGGCGGAACAGAAAGTCATCCGCCAGATCATGGTGTTCCTCCACTCCAACGGGGTGAGCACCAGCCGGGCGGTGCGTATCTATAAAACCTACGGTGAAAATGCCATTGAGAAGGTGCAGGGCAACCCGTATGCGCTGGCCAAGGACATTCACGGCATCGGCTTCAAGACCGCCGACCAGATCGCCCAGAAGATCGGCATCCCGGTGGATTCGCTGATCCGGGCCTGCGCCGGGCTGAGCCATGTGCTGCTGGAGGCGACTGGCGAAGGCCACTGTGCGCTGCCGGTGGATCTGCTGAAGGAC
>CAIXPZ010000104.1 GCA_903921455.1 uncultured Verrucomicrobia subdivision 3 bacterium
CATTTTACAGATTTTGAGCCTCACGCTCTTTGAGAAAATGCCCATTTCACAGGCACTCGCTCAACTCCCGCCCAATTCCCCATCACACGATGCCGATAATCATCAATGTTTACTGGGTTTTTAAGCGGGACAGGTGTGATTCGTATTCATCAATTGTTTAGCAATGACCTTCGTCACTTGTCGGCCGAGAATCGTCGTCAGCGGAATAAGCGAACATTGAAAGCGAGTATGGGAGGTCATGGGGAAATTGCTGTGGCTCGCGGAGAATTGGTTGCGCAGCCAAGTTTCAACAATAAGACGCCATGCGGTTCCATGACCGCCTGGATTGAGCCATTCGCGTCGGGAAGATCCGCTTGGCGCCAGAGATCACGCACATGAAGCCGCCCCGGGATACCGATGCGTTCAAACTTGTTGAACCGAAAAGACGCTTGTGTGTCGCTCCGGTTGAAGAAGCCGAGCGCCCATCCGCCATCCTCCAATTCCTTCTTGAAAATATCTACCGCTCCGCAGGTGGCGACCCGAACTGCTTGCCGCCCCAAGGCATCCTGATCGAGGGCAAGCACCTCATCGTTGCCCAAGAGACTGAGGGTGAAAGCATCGAGATGTTCCAAATCACAACCAATGAGCAAGGGTGCGGAAAGAAGGCACCACAGGCTGATGTGTGAATATTGTTCGGCGGGCGTCAGGTTGGACGGATGCAACTTCGGCCCCCAGCCCACCCGACCGACCACCAGCATGTCGGGATCGTTCCAATGCCCCGGCCCGGCGTAAGGTGCCCACCGATCTTGGCTGAACGCGATTTCTGAAACACCATAGCGCCAGTTGGTGTCACTCTTTTCCCAATAATCCCAGATATCACCGGTGGTCCGCCAACAGTTGGCCAACTCCGCAAATTGAGTTGCGTTGGTAAAAGGCGCACTATTGGAAAGGCTGTAAAGTATGTCCCGGCTGCTTTTTTTTAGCGCGACACTCATTTCCTTGACATGCGCAAGGTCATTGGGATTCCAATCGTATTTAAGATAATCAAAACCCCAGTCCGCCCATTGCCGGGCATCGTTCGCCGCAAAGGAATAGCTGCCAAACTTCGAATGACCACTCGTCACCAACTCTTGCGACCAGTCACCGCCAGAGTTGTCGCTAGAACCCCCAATGTGTTTGGCATAAGAGGTCACCCAAGGGGTCGAGTAAATGCCGGCCTTGAGTCCGAGATCATGAATATCGGCACAAAGTTTCTTCATGTCCGGAAATTTCTCATTGCCTTGGATCGCATGGAATTTTCCGCCTCGCTTTCCCTGCCACGTGTCGTCAATGTTCACATAGGTCCACCCGTGGTTAATGAGACCCGAATCAACCAGCGCACGGGCAGAACTCATGACCTTCTCTTGGTCAACCGCCTTCGCCCAGCAGTTCCAACTATTCCACCCCATCGGCGGCGTCAGCGCGATCCGGTCGCCAACAACAATCCGGAATTGCTTCTCGGCGCTTCCTTTGGCATTGGTTACTTTGAGTGTGACAACATACTCCCCCTTCCTTTTCAACAATCCGGTGATCTGCCCGGTCTTGGAATCCAAATCCAGCCCTTTCGGCAAGTCCGTCGCGCTGAATTTCATAGGCCGCTCCCCGGTGGCGGGAATCGTGTAAAGAAACGGCGATCCGGGCCTTACGCCAAACACCGATGGACCGTTGATCCGCGGCGACGGCTTGGCCGAAGGAGTCAGAATGCGGGCGGCCAACAATGCCGATTCCGCGTCCAGCCGGGCGTCACCGTTTTGCAACTTGAACTCCGCCCCGGCAAGCTGGTTGGTCGACGCGGCAAAGGTGGGCGAATAAAATAGCACCAGGGCAAGCAGCGTTGTAAAAGAAACTGGTTTTGCTTTCATATTAATCTTAAATCGTTCCAAGGATTGAGGCGGCCTATTTTGAAACCGGCAACTGCTCAGAAATCGCCTTGGCCACCTGCTGGCCGAGAAAGTCATATCCTTCATCTTTGAAATGCACATCGTTCGGCCGCTGATACTCGCCCAAGTGCGGCGTGACCGCAGTGAACAGATCGTCCACCGGAATATTATGCTGCTTCATGATCGCGGCGGCAGCCTGATTGCGCTCGACAATGGAAGCGGCAGTCTGCTTTTGTTTCGGATCATTGGGAATGGGCGTGGTGCTGGCCCAGACGAGTTTTGCGCCGGTCTTTTCCAAGCGCGCAATGATGGTCTCCAATCGCTTCGTGTAGTCGGCAATGGAAGTGTTCCGGTCATGGATGCCGAAGTTGAAGTGAATCACATCCCATTTTCCATCGCCCAGCCAAAGGTCAATTTTCTTTAGCCCGTTGGCGGTCGGGCCGCAATTTTCCGGAGCGCGATGAACATTGGCCTTGCCGGCCAGATCTTTCCGCGTGGCCAGCGTGTAACCGCGAGAGACGGAATCTCCAATGAGCAGGACGCGCGGAAGCTGCGGATCGTCCGCCACAAAATCCCAAGCCGTTTCATGCCCGGCATCCTTTTCCTTGTAATAAATCGGCAGATAGAAGCTGCCCAGATTGGCTTCCAGCGTTTGCTCCCAGGCCAACTGCGTCGGCGTCATCGCGGCTTTTCGTTTTGCCTCGCGCGCCAACATCGCCGGCGTAATACCGGAAGATTGCTGCTGCTTGGCAGCCTCTTTGGCATTGGTCGGCTCGCCACCCGACGAGAGTTTTTTGCCGACTTCCGCCAGAACTTGCACGGCATACGGATCGAGCAAGCCATCTGGATTCGGTCCGACATCCAGCAGATAATTGCAATTGCGCTCGTTGTAGAATTTGAGTTTTGCGAGCACCTCCTCGGCGGTATGCGTGTTATTTGAAGTCGCTGGTTCATTCCAAAACCAACAACCTTTTCGATTGAGGACATCGCAGGTTTCAGCCGGCAGGTTATTCGTCGCCGGAAAAGGCTCTTTGCGAATGGGCGCCTCATAACTAAAGACATCGGAGACATCCAGCTTGCTGGCGTTGTTCGCCACCACGATGCAGTTGGGTTGGAGCGAGTGGATCAGGTTTTTTATATCAAGCCATTCCTTGCGCGAGAGCATCACTACGTATTGGTCGCACCAGAGAAGGTCAATCGGGCCGTAATTGGTGAGCAGTTCCGTCATTTGCTGCTTGATGAATCCGTGGTAATCACCCGCCGCCTCGGGAGGCAGGCCGAACAGGTTGGTCGCGCCATCCGGCATCCCTTTACCTCGGGTATAATCTCTGGGGAAACAATAGTATAGGCCGACCTTCAAACCGCGCGAACGGAACGCGTCAACAAACTCGCGAACGATGTCGCCCTTACCGTCCTTAAAATTTTTGAAGGACTGAATGCCGTGCGCAGTGTATTTGCTCGGCCACAGGCAGTAACCCTCGGTGTGCTTGGCGGTGAGCACGGCATACTTCATACCGGCGGCCTTGGCGGCGTCCGCCCACTGGCCGCAGTCAAGTTTGTCCGGCTTGAACAACAACGGGTCTTCATTGCCCAACGCCCATTCCTTGCCGACAAAAGTGCCCATGTTGAAATGGAGGAACAATCCGAACTTCCAATTCATGAATTCCTTCTGCGCCGCCGTCAGTTCTGGCGTTGTGCCAGATGAAGCAGTTTCTGCCGAAGCGAATAACGGAAATCCAGCCCCAATCGTGGCGCAGGCTAACAATGATAGAATTCGCGCATTCACTTTTTTCATAAATCAAGGTTTTTCGTTCAAAGCCGCAATGACTGATTTGCTGACGGTATCGGCCAAAAGCTTGGAACCGTTGACACTCCAATGAAACTGATCGCCGCGCGCCAGCGCAAGATTGCCGGCCATCAGCGTGTAAAGGTCATCCACGGGAATCTTTTCTTCCGCCATAACCTTTGCGGCCATCCGGTTGTGCTCGATGATGATGGAATTGAGTTCCGCATCTAGTTCAACCTTGCCTTGGGTCATGATGGGCGTGGTGCTGGCCCAGATGATTTTTGCCTTGGGACATTTTTGGCGGATGACTTTGACAAAAGCTTTGGTGAGCGGTTCGAATTGTCCTTCCGGAATCCGGGATTGTTTTTCCGCCTTGCCCGAGTCCACGCGATCCTTCTGCCAGCCATGCAATCCAACATTGATATGCACCACAGCATACTGACCGTGCGTCAGCACTTCGGCCAGCAGCGCGTTGAACTTTTCAGATTGGTAATACGGGTTGACCCAGGCGTCCACATTGGCTTTACCGTTCAGCGATTTAACAGCGAAGTAAAGGTAGCCATTGAGGATCGAATCCCCGACGAGCAACACGCGCGGCAGCGTGGCGTCGGTGACCACCGCTTTTTCTAAACGCCAAGTCTTGCCGTTGGCTTGAACCCGCGCGTCTTTTTCCACGGCATGACTGATGCCGGCTTCAGCGGCATTCGTGATTTCATGGCCTGACTGAGCTTGCGCCGACAATGTAAACGCCAAGGTCAGAAAAGTTGTTTGCAATAGCTGATGGATGACAGAATTCATGCCTGTTTTTATTAAATTGATTCTCTTGATGGTTGTCATGCGCCAGCTTGTGCATACGGCGATTAGATTCAAATTGGCGTTGCATATTTGTAACGCATCAATGGTTCGCACTAGCTTCCAGCAAATTGACGGGGGTCAGTTTGATGATTACCGCCGAACTGGCGGGCACATCCACTTGGCAATTTTCTACACCAGCAGCGCCACTCGTGATCGAAATGGGACTCCAATTTTCGGCAAAATCTCCGGTTGAGGAAATCTCCCTGCCGCCGAGCATTCCCCCAGAAGTGGCGGCCACATCGGTCTGCGGTGCGTTAAGACAGATAATCTGCCCCGTCCGCTTATTTCGGTGACCGGTTTGAATGTTCACACTGACATCATGCGCATCAGATCCGTTTTCCTTGTTGATCAAGGTAATATAGACCGCGCCCTGCTCATCCAATGTGGCATAAGCGTTGACATTGACCTGTTGGGGATTGCTGATTTCCACCGGGAGAATTTTTCCGTGGGCGCCGAGATTAAAGGCCTTGAGGCCATAAGCCAACGGACGGGCTTGATAGCCATTCGCGCCGGACAAAAACACCGCGTAACGGGCCGGCCGGAGATTGGCCCCGGCTGCCACTTGGTCACCGGTGTGAAAGTTCAAACCTGCCGCACCGTGTTCCGCCCACCAATACATGAAATCCAATCCCCACAAGGCGGCGGCAAATGAGTCGCTCACGCCAGCCGCGCCGGCATTGTAAAAACTGTTCACCTCTTCGAGCCGATACGGCAGTCCATTGGCAACCGCCTGCGGCACGAAACCATCATGGAGTTTTTTATAGGTTTGCAAAAACTGATCGGACAACATTTGTCGCCGTCCGATTTCCGGATTTACCACCTTGTCGCCGGCCCCGCCGGGGTAAAGGTGCGCCGTAATCAAAGCCACTCGGTTGGATTGCCCGAATTCGGCAATGAACTTTTGGTTCCACGGTGCATTGTTATGGACGCCGGGGCCACAGAATTTCACCCCGGGCACTGCGGTGGCAATGGTCTCCGCAAACCGCTTCCACTCCTGCGCATAAGTTGAATAAGCAAAACGTTCCACTTCGGGCCCCATTTTTTGATGGTTGGGACGGGTATCGGCTACGGCCACGGGATAAGCACTCGGCTCCTGGCCAATGGCGAAGGCTTCGATCTGCGGGGCGTAATGATCCATCAGATATTTCACCGTTTGCGCGTTTCGAGCGGCATCGCCACGGTATAGTTGCAGACCGTAAATGACTTTTACTTTTGCCAATTTGGCGAAAGCGAAAAAGCTCTCCCAGTCGGCCGGCCCAGGCAATTGGTCCGGCTGCGCGTCGCGGTCGGAGGTGTTGCCGCCCAGGCGCAGACTCCGGATGCCGAGCGTGCTAAACCAGTTGATCAGCGGCTGATTATCCGGTCGGAAATACCGGACTCCATTCGTGGCGGGCAACAACCGCGATTCTTCGAAGCTCAAACCAGTGAAGCCATCAGGAATAGCAGCTCCCACCGGCTCCTCGCGCAACGTAACCGTGACAGCGGCCAACTCCTTTGCCTCTGCTACCGGCCAACCCAAAAAAATGAAACCAGCCGACATCACCATGCAAATACCTGCCAGCGGACGTGATTTTGCGTTCAATTCCATAAATTAAATTCAGATGCCGATTGCATGTGACCACATGCAGCTTGGCGGAAGGGCAGCGCACAGCGATCAAAATGGAGTTGATAACCCCACTGCCGATCCCGTGATGCGCACGGCTTCAACGTGGCCGTCAAAAAAAACATAGCTGCGGCGCGTGTCATGCGGCGGCTTGACTGCCAGCAAGGAAGTGGACCAGGGATTTCCCCCCAAACTGTATTGGTCTATGTCTGTCACCATCCACGGCATTTTGCCGCCCCAAATGGCGGCGGTGACTTCGGTCAATTTGTGCGGTTTGGTGGTGGTCGAATAACCAAACGGATCCCAGGGCATTTTTATTCCATCCGCGTTCAGGCTGATGTTGGGGGTAAATGTGGGGGTTGTGCATATGGCCCCATATACCGTCACCATGTTGGTGGCGGTCGGGTTGGCGATGGCATCTTTGAAAGTCGGGTTGGCGGCCATCGCGGCAGGACAGAGGAAAATCGGCACAGTCTTCCATTGGTTCGCCGTTGAATTGCCGCCGATATACTGCGCAATATAGGCAACCAACGCAGTATTGTTAGGCGCTGCCGTGCCCACACTTGGCCAATAGCTGGCAGTCTGACCGAACGTCAAACCTGATCCGCCTTCGCCGCCGGGCAGATAATCATTGTTGTCGCCGGCAAACATCATGACGCCCACGCCAATCTGCCTCAGGTTGCTGGTGCAGTTGGCAATGTAGGCCTTTTGTTTGGCCTTGGCCAAGGCCGGCAGCAGCATGGCCGCCAGGATGGCGATGATGGCAATGACGACGAGCAGCTCGATCAAGGTGAACGCTCTGATCATTTTTTCACCCGCAGACTTCAGGGAATGATTTTTTTTCATGGTCATAAATGAAACGTGCTTCAAATCTGGAACTTGCGCGCCGCAAGCAACCCATCGCTCGCGGCGCCTGGGGTTCCAGTCCAAACTAATACTTCAACCGGAAAAACACCGCCGTCTTTGAAGCGTCAATGGTATTGGTCGCTGGCGGCGTGGCCCCCGTCACATCAAACCAAGAATTTGTATCCGTCAAACTCACGGAGTTGGATTGCAGCACCCAGCCCTGACCGGTCGGCCAGCTTAACACCATCTGGCCGCTGTTGACCGTGTAAGTGAGGTTGGTAGGCGACGGGGTGGCCGAAACCACCGAGAGCACTTGGATGGAGCCGTCAATCGCAAGTTTGTTGGTCCATGTGTAACCGGCCGGCAGATTCACCGTGGTGAAACCGGGGGCAGACTGATTAAACAGATAGAAACTTTGACCGTTCGTCAGCGCCGGTCCGATGTTGGTGACCGTCAAGGTGCTGCCGGCAATGCTTTGGGTGCCGACAACCAGCAACGCATCATTGGTGGCGGCAGGCGAACTGGCCGTGTTCAGGCGCACGATCATGCCTGCTCCGGCTTGCAAGGTCAGGTTGTTGCTGAAGGTCAAAGTGCCGAGGAGGTTGGGCACGCTCGGAGCGTAGCTGCCCGGAGTAATGATGCCGCCGGATGCCACGGTGACTGATCCGAGCACCTTGCCCAGACCGGCAAGGGTTTGGTTGGAAACGACCGTGAAGCCACCGCTCACGGCCTCGACGTTCAGACTTGCATTGCCATTAACAAAGATGTTCTTCGAACTGGCGATGGACGCGGTATTGCTCAAGATGAGCGTGGCCGAATCGCGCAAAAACGTCGTGCCCACATAGGTATTGCTCGATGTCAGTGTCAATTTGCCTTTGCTGCCGGTAAAATCCCGCACCGTCAAACCACCGATGCCGTTACTCGCCAATCCCGCATTGATAATGCTGTCGGTCTTGGTATTGCAATTGAAGACCATGCCGCCGTTCTGGATGTTCACCACGACGGAAGCATCAATCAAATTGGTCCGCTGCGCCGGGGTGCTGCCGGCATCCACCTGAAGCATACCGCCATTGAAATTCATGATGCCATTGCCGTTCGTCGCCCCGGTCTGGAGCGCGAAATTGGCTCTGGTATTCAGCAGGCCGTTGGTGGATACGTTGATTATGCCCACGGAATTGGACAGCGCACCGTAGGCCAGCTTGACGGTGCCGGCGTTGTAAAGATTCTCGACCCCGTTAATAATGTCCAAAACACCTGCCGAGCCACCACCGCTGGCGGAGCCTTGGGTTGATCCCAGGGCCAAGGTTCCTGAAATGCTGTTGGTGCCCGACGTCGTGGCATCGCCCACTTGGAGTATTCCCTGACCCGCTCCACCACTCGCTTCACCCAGCAATACAAAGCCAGAGGTGGTGAGGGTGGCAGCATTGCGAATCACGACTTTGGATTTCCAGCCGCTAAAAACATACCCGACCCGGATGTCAGCCCCAACCGGCAGGGTTTGGTTGGCATTGACGTTCAAGGTGATATTCTTCGAGACGCGACTGCCAGAACTGACACTGCTGTTGCCGGAACCAACCAACCACGCATAGGCGTTGTTGTCAAAGTTGGCGGCATTCAAATTGACCGTCGCCGAACTGCCGCTGGCGCCGCCATTAAAAACGCAGAAGCGGGAATTGTGAGTAACCCCCGCGCCAATGTTCAAAACGGAATTGGAACCCACCTGCCAGAAACGGGCTTGGGTGCCCGGTGTCAGCGCACTGCTGCTCACATTCCAATTGACCGTAATACCGTCATCCAACCACACCAGCGCGTCCCCGGTGCCCATGGTGACCGTGCCATTTTGAACCGTGTAACTGGTGATGCCACCCGCGCTGCCAAAATGGAGCGCGGCAACATTCCCGTTGGTAAGCCCAATGCCTGATCCCGCTGTTGGCGTAGTTCCCGCCAGATTGACGGTGCTGCTGCCCCCCAGATCCAGCGTGCTGCTGCTCACCGCCGTGGCGGTGCCCGCGAGGACGTTGCCCGCAGAGGCGGGTGGTGTGCTGCCACTCCAGTTGGCGGCGGTATTCCAGTCATTCGGCAAAGTGACATCACCGCCCAGCCAAGTGGATTGCGCCTGCGCAACCAACGAAGATAGCAGCACCGCCGCCAAAACCAGGGCCAGCCGAACGAACCAGCATTTCGCGCGGCTGGTGGATGCGGGGGCTATGCGGGCGGCCGGTTGGACTGGCTGTTGGTGGCATGAGTGGAATAGGCTTGTGTTCATATCGGTTGAAGTGGCTTGCTGTGTTTGATTCATAACGTGATTTCTGGGTTCGCAGACCACTCTACGCCGATGCGTCACCACCGTCTATTGGCCAGATGGCCAATACCGAATCAACGGATCAGGCGAATCACGGTTTCAACAGTCCGCGCTCGAAGCCCCGCGCCACGGCCTCGGTGCGGTCGGTTGCCTCCAGCTTGACCAGAATGGCGGCCACATGGGCCTTGACGGTCCGCCGGGTAATTCCCAGCAGTTGGGCGATGTCGGGATTATTCATGCCTTTGCGCAAGAGGTTCAGCACCTCGATTTCGCGCGCCGAGAGCGGGCTGCCCGCGGAATGCTCGGCCAGCCGGCGTTCGATGGCGGGGCTGATCACCCGTTTGCCCGCGTGGCACGCGATGATGGCGGCGTTCAATTCCGCCGGTCGCGCCGTCTTGGACACATAGCCTGACGCGCCGGCATGAAGGGAATGAATGATGTCTTCCTCGGCGTCGGATGAACTGAGCATGAGCACGCGGGCATCCGGATGTTTGGCCCGCAACAGCCGCAAGGTTTCAATGCCATCCACCTCGGGCATGGCCACATCCAGGAGCACGACATCGGGTTTCAATGTGCGATAAAGATCGAGGGTGGAGGTGCAATCGTCCGCCTCACCCACCACGCGAAAGGCGGGATTCGTGTTCAGCATATTGGCCAGCCCGGACCGCATCACGGCATGGTCATCGGTCAGGAGCAATCTTATGGGCGTCTTCATGTGTCGGCCAGTTCCTCGTCAAACGATCGCAGCGTCACTTCAACGCGCACGCGTGTGCCCCGTCCGGGCTGGCTTTCAATGTGGAGCTTGCCGCCGAGGCGGTCCAACCGCTCCCGCATTCCCGCCAAACCGAAATGGCCGGAGTTCTCGCGCGGTGATATTGCCGGGTCAAATCCCACCCCGTCATCCCGGACCTCAATGAGGATGTGTTTTCCATCCGACGACGCGGAAACCGTGGTTTCAATCAACTTGGCTTGCGCATGTTTGAGGGCGTTGTGCATGGCCTCCTGCGCCACCATCAGCAAATTCCCGGCGACAAATTCCGAAATCGGCGGCAAAGCGCCGTCGGCCTTGATGGTTATTTTTTCAGCCCGCCCCTCGGTCATCTGGTTCGCCAAAACTTGCAGCGCTTCGGGGAATGTGCGTTCGTGCAGCGGGAGCACCCGCAACGCCCAAACCGTTCCGCGCAGATCTTCTTGCGCGTGTTGCACCATCCGGCGCGCCGTTTCGAGATGGTTCGCTTTGCGTTCGCCCGTCGGCACCGCTTCGGTTTCACAGGCCTCCAGTTGATAGCCCAGGCCGCTCATGGTCTGGAGCAAGGTGTCATGCAGATTCACCGCCAGACGATTGCGTTCCCGCAATGTGGCCTTGAACTCGATGGCCGCATCCCGGCGCGCGTGCATCTCGGCGGCCAGCAACTTGGACTTGCGCGCCAGTTGCCGGTGCAATTGCCACGTCCAGACCATCACCCCCAACAGCAAAAGCACGCCAACCGCCAGTGCATTTGCCAACCGCTGCGGCGTCCACCACGGCGGAGTCTGCACCACGACCACATCGTCCTTGCTGCGCAGCAATAGTTGCAGCCCGCTCGGTGGATGCTGTAGCGTGCTCTGTTTTTCAGGAAATAAATCAAACTCCAATTGCGCAACGCCGGTTACCTCCAATTCACTTCCCGGCTGGAGTTTCTCAAATGCTTTGGGATCTCCCTTGTAAAGCAGGACCTCGACAATGGTGCCGCTGGCATTCAACGCCAGCCGTTGCCACGGTGGTTTTCGGTCTATCGACGGCTGAATATTCAGCAAGCGTCCGCGATAGGTGATCAACCGGCCATCAAAGTCGTTCGGCTCGGATGCCTGACCGCTGAGCATCGCCTTGGCATTGAGCGCCAATATCTCGCCTGGATTGATTTTCACCGGCTCCGGCTCGCTGGCGGTGCCAACCTTGCGAATTACCGCTCCCGTCAGTCCCGCCACTCGCCGGCGCATATCCACAAAACCGGACACTTGCACGCGATCACCCGTCTGTAAGTTTTCCAGCCCCAGCGTCTCCACGCGCACTGAAATGTCGCCTTCCTGAATGTAGAAGACCTGGCCCGACTGTGCATAAATCACCGTTCCTTCCACGAGTTGCCGATGCGGCCCCAGCGGGACGGGACGAAACGGCCACAGTTGGGAAAGCGCCAGCTTGGGGGCATCGAACGGCGACAGTGCCGCCGGTTTTTCGAGGCGCAAATCCTCCGGTTGGCTGACCAGCAAGCGGGCACCGTTCACTTCCCGCCGCGTGTTGAAATAAGTTCCGGCCACACCGCGCAAATAAACTTCGGCATCCACCAAATCTTTGGGGGCTTTCACCACAGCCCGGGTGGTTTCCACCGTGAACCGGCCGGGATTGGCATCCACCTGCAAAACCACATTGCCGGCTTGATCGCATTGAAATCCCTGCACCACGCCGCGCGCTTCAATCCGCTCGCACGCATCCGCGCCGCTGAAAAATCGCGCCGGCGTCATGGGCCGAGCCGGTGGCAGCGGCGATGTTCCCAACACCTGAATGGTTTTGGGCAGGATGTCGGGGGCAAAGCCGGCCGCATGACAAACGCCCTTAATTTGAACCTCATCTCCCACCTTCACCGTCGGCAGGTTGGTATCTCCCAGCCAGATGCCGGAGCGGCGGGCCAGTCCCGCATTTACCGTCAGTCCGCCGGTTTCGTCCTGCACAATAAACCAGTTCGGTCCGCCGAACCAGGTGACCACTCCACGGATTTCGACCGGCAATTTTTTCTTCGCCTCATCCAGCGAAAGTTTGCGGATGGCTCCAATTTCCTTCAGCGCCACCGGCTCCGCCTTCAACGGCAGGCCAATCGCCAGCAGCAGGCCAAGCAGCCAGATGGGACGACGAACGCGGTTCATGGAATTAGTGTAACAGACTTAAACCTTGGACTCAAAGTTTGGAATAACCCTCGTGAGTGACCGCACGACATTGGCTTGGGCACAGCGGAGCATTGCCGTCCCAGTCCCGGGTCTTCCAGCGCCGCCTGAGCGACAGACAAGTGTCCGAGAGAACTAGGTCGAATATGCACCCAAAATGCCGATGCGTTTCATGCCGGAGTGATTGATTTATAGGGTCACTTTTTGAAATGCCGGCCGGCAAAATTCAAATACTGTTCCCAGTCGTATTCCGTGACGTCGTGCTTGCCGGTGCGAATATGGTAGCCAATAAAATCGCCGACCGGATGATTCACCGGCGGCCAATCGCTGACGCCGAGGCCGGCTTCGCCAAAAAGTTGATACACCGGCTCCGCGCCTTTGGCGCCGAGAAATTCCCCGTGCGGATCAGACCACCGGTCTTCCTCGGCGCTGGCAACGTAAACCGGTCGCGGCGCGACCAGCGCGATGACTTCATGCTGGTCTGTCGGCATTTCATTTTCCTGGCCGGAATATTTTTTGAAATTGCCGTCAAACCAGTGCGGAAAACGGCTGTTGATGATCGCGGTGGTTTCTCCAAACCCGCGCCGTGCCAGCGCCGCACCACCCTCGCCGGAGTCATTGGCGATGACCAACGCGAACCGTTGGTCCAGCGCGCCGGCCCAAAGCGCGGTCTTGCCCAGCCGCGAATGGCCGATGACGGCGACGTGCCGCGCATCAATCGCGCGGTCCGTCTCCAGATAATCCAAAACCCGGCTCACGCCCCAGGCCCACGCGCTGATGGCGCCCCAGTCGTCCGGCTGGAAAACCGTGTTCGTGCCGTCGCGGCCCAGCGCGGCGCGCACGCCCAGCTTCCAGCCGTTCGCGGAATCCGGCTCCAGATCACCATAGTAAAACGTCGCCAGCGCGAAGCCGCGCGAAAGAATTTTTTCCACCTGCCAACCAGCGGCATCCTTGCCGCGTTCGGCTTCCGGCGCGCGTTGGTTCACCAGCGTTCCATCCTTGGCCGACGGCAGCCAGCGGTAGGGCAACGTGATTCCAGGATCGGCGCTGATGGAGTGATTGCCGTAGAAGTTCAAGCCGAGAAAAGCGGGCACCGGTTTTTGCGCGGCGTTCGGCAGGTAAACCAGCAACTTCAGGCTCGGTCCGTTCGTGCCGCGCGTGAACCAGAGGGTGATTTCCTTGCGCGTGGCCAGACCTCCCAGCGCATTGGTGGCGAGGGAGGTGACCGCAAAGTGCATCTCGCGCGGCCGGCCCGGCGCGCGGCCGTAAACTTCCTGCTCAAATATTTTTACCAGCTCCGGCCGGCGTTTTTGTTCCCAAATCTTGGCGCTGGTCACCCGCGTGCCGTCGGTGCAGACCAGCGGGTCGGGCAAAGAAAAATTTCCAACTTTCGATTCGTCGTAATTCACCCCGCTGTTGAGCGTTTGGGCCAGCGCGCCCGTGGCGGCGCAAAAAAACATCAAGAGTAATTTTAGTCTCACAAATCAGTCTTGGTTTTCAGCCGGCCTGGGCAGGGCAATCGTTTGCGTGCCGGCATGGAGGCCGGCAAACGGTCCGGCACTGTCAACCGCAGAAAATGGCCGGCCAAAGAAATCGGTTTTCATTTTGCAGTCGTTAATGGCAGCGCCCGTCATCAGCGCCTCGGGCAGCGTGAGCGTGAGCTGCCAGTTTTTCCGGTCAAAACTCCAAGCCATGTCCGTCGCATGGCTGTGGTCGTCAAAGCCCATCACTTTCTGCCATTGCGCCAGCGTTAGAAAATAACCGGACGGCGGCTTGTCGGGACTCCCAAAATTCTTTGGTGGCTCACCGGTTCCAGTCGCGAGTTTCAGAATCCGCTCCACGCCGGCTTGATCCACTTTCGAGTTGGGAAACGACCAGCCGGTGGCCGCGAACGGCTGCCGAGTGGCAGGATACAGATTGGCGTCAAAAAAATTATTCCACACGTTGGGCGGATTTTCCACCGGCAAACTCACTGCCGTCAGCTTCTCGCCGGCAAACATATTTTTGATGGCCGTCACATACCCAGCCCCGCCTTTCCGGTCAGCCATCTTGCGAAAATAGATCCCAAAGCCATCGCCTAGAAATAAATTGTGCTCGATACGAACGCCCGACGCATCGTGCCCGTAAATGCCCACCATCTTGGCTGCCCACGGCTCGGGTGGCTGTGTGCCGGCCGGTTCCAGTTGTAGTCGGCGGTGTAGGAAAATGTTATCAGCGGCCAAGCTTTCCGTTTCCGGCCGGTTATCATCCATCTCAAAAAACAAATTCTTGCCCCGGTTGCCAAGAAAGATATTCCGAACGATGCGGCAATTTTTCCAGGTGTTGTCCAGCCACGCGCCCTCGCAGTCGTTATCCACAAACCAATTTCCACTCACCACCAGGTCATAAGCCGCGTGGGTTTTGAGCCCGCCGGTTTCATAGCTGGTGTTCAAGAGGGCGTTGTTGGAGATGAAAAGGTTGCCGGAAAATTCCACGCCATGATGATTGTAACCCATGGCGCCAATGGCTCCGTTTCCGTCAAATACATTGCCGGTGATGTGGTGGAATCCAACCCATTGTCCGGCCGGATCCGCCTGAGCCGGCAGCTCGTTATCGAAGGTTCCGCCGCCGCCGGACGTTCCGAACGCCAGTCCGATGCTCTTGGCTTGGCGAATGATGTTGCTCTCAATCAACCAATGATGGCCGCCGCGCGTGCCCACCATGCCACTTTCGGCATACTCCGGCTTCGTCCAGAATTTTCCCGGAAACTGGTTGGCGCAATGCTCGAAAACAAAACCGCGCACCTCGATATAACCCAGCCCTTTTTTGAGCGGGCGGAACACGCCCCGGCGCGTGGTGAGTTCCATCTTAAAGTCTCGGGGATTTTTTCCTCCCAGATTGACTGCAATCCGGTTTGCCGCCGGATCAAACCACCACGTTTGAGTCGTAGCCGCCAATTCCTTCCTCGATGAAGTTTCTTTGATTGTTTTTCCCTCGGCAAAGACCTGGCCGAGCGTCCAACTCACACTGGCAAACGGATACGGCGGACGTTTCCGCTGTTGATCCCAGTTATACGCGATGCGGTAAGGATTTCCACCATCCACATAGTTGGTGTCGGTAAAAAGTTTGTCATCCACACCGGCGGAAAAAATCCCGCTGCCTTCATCACGCCAGGATGGCGACCACACATCCGAGCCAGTGACTACCGCGCCGTGCAAGACTTCGGATTGATAGACAATCGGCTGGCCCGGATCGCCGCCGCGCTCAGGCATCACCCGTTCGCGGTAAATTCCCGGCCGCACATGAATCGTGTCGCCGGCAACGGCCACTCGCGCGGCTTGCTGGATGGTGCTGAATGGCTTTCCGGTGCTGCCATCCCCGTCGCCACTCGCGCTGGCATCCACCCAGAGATCGCCGGCAGGCTTCGGCTCCGGCCCGGCTTCAAGCACGAGGCAGGCCGCCACCGAAAGTAGAAAAATAACGGAGAACTTGATCATTTCGATTTCTTTTCCTGCCTTTGAGTTTAGGTGGCGGCGTCAACCCCTTCACGCCGCCACCCATCCACCCCAAACCGGAACTCATTATCCAGTCTTTGTGACGGGAACCCAAACCCATCACGAAGTTCTTTCAACCAAGTAAGGACGTCTGGCTTTGTGCGCGGCGATAGCTACGGATGCCTCCGACGACGACAAAGATTGTCCCGAATGCCGCCATCGCCACGTTCACCGGCTCCGGCACTGCTGTCACGTTCAGACTCCAGCCGGTCAATTGCGCCTGGCCGCCACCCGCAGTCATGTCCGCAAAGAACAGTGTCCAATTGCCATTGGCCGAACTGTTGTCAAATGTTCCCAAGGTTCCCGCCGCGTTGTAGGTCCCGGAAAATAATTGCCCCGGCGTTTCCGCCGTGGTCTGAATACCGGTGACAGGATTGCCGCCGATTGACGTGGCATCCGTCAGCGTGATATTCAAGCCCGATCCCGCAAAGCCAAACGGATTGCCGCCCGTCGCGCCCGGCTGGTTCAGCAGCACCACCATCGTCCCGTTGGGGGCCACCAGATACGAATACAAATTCCCATTGTAACCGCCACTGATGCTCAAGCTCACCGTCAGCGAACCCACCGTGGAACCGGAGGCCGCCCCATCATAGGTTCCGGTGAAACTCACGCCCACCGGACTGCCATCGGGGATGCTGCCAATGGGGTATAACGAAGCCCCGGCGTCCATAACCGTGGCCAAAAGAGCTGCCATTATCCCCATCAAGGTTGATTTTTTCATAAGCAATTTCAGTTTGTCAGCGTTTCTAGTTTCAGAGTTCGTCTTATGGCTGCCATTTCAACTGGTAAAATGCCGAAGGACTGGGTTTGACACCGCCCAAGTCCCAGAAGGTGTCCGCTGCATTGATGACGCCGTTAGTCGCCGCCTGGTTGGTCTGGACATCCACCCACACCGGCGAGGTCAGATTCGTCGCGCGTTCCAAGACGTAATAGAAGGTGGGAATGCCATAGGCCGTGATGGTGTTGGAATACGGACTGGTAAAGTCGTGGGCGGTGATGGAATTCGTTCCGGTCACGCTGCTTTGAATCACAATGTCCACATACCCGATGTTCGTTCCGCCTTGGCCGTCACTGATGCTGTAACTGATCTGGTCGGCCACATTCGGGCTGTTCGTGTAGCCGATGTAAGCGTAGCCGTTTGTCGTTACTATGCTGCCGTCCAAATTGGTGCTCCAGTTCAACGCGAACAGATTGACACCGTTGGTGCTCTGCATCGTCACGCCGGTCAAACTGACATGATCCCCATCTGGATTATCCGTCCAGTTGGTCGCCACATCGGACAGGGAGATGAGTAAGGCCAGTCCCGCCGTCCGCGTCACCGTCATCGTGGCCGCCGCCGGCACATGGTTGGTCACGGTCTGGATCAGGTTGGTGCTCGCCGAGGGATATGTGCCATCTCCGTTGTAAGTCGCCAGAATGATGTTCGTGCCACCGCGCGGCAGGTTGGTAAGGCTTAAACTCGTGGCCCCGCCGTTGTTCACGTTGTTCGTGCTGAAGGGCACGCCGTTGGCCGCGAACACCACATTGCTGGCGGCACCCGCAGGCAGATTCGTCGCGGTGAAAAATACGCTGTCGTGGTAGCCGTTGGTCTGACTGGAGGAGAGCAGGTTAAACGCCACGGCCGCAACATTCCACTTCGCATACAAAGTCGTGTCTGCGGTAATGGCCGTGGAGAAGTTAAAGGCGGTGGCCAGGCCGGCATCCGCATACCAACCGGCAAACGTGTAACCGGTCTTGGTTGGATTTGCCGGTTGCGTGGCCGTGGTGCCGTAGGCCACCGACTGGCTCGTCACCGCCGAACCGCCGTTGCTGGTGAAACTCACCGCGAGGGCGTTGCTGACGGCAAGCACACCGCTGGACTGCGTGTAATACCAAGCCTTGCCACCCGAAACCATGGTCCAAACACCGGCAGAACCCGTGAAACCCGAGACGTTGAAGTTCGCCCCATAAGTCGTCGTCAGATTGGCGACATCCACGATCGTCCAACTGTTACCCGCGGTGGTGTTCGCCCCGCTCACATCAAACTTGAACGTGCCATTGAGATTCAGTATGCGTTGGGCGAGCGTGCCCGCACCGCTGGAGGCGATTTTGTTGTTCACCCCGTTGGCTCCGATGGTGAAGGTGTTGGTGCTGGCGCTGCAGAAATTCACATAATTGCTGTAGGTGATGCCATCCACCAGCAGGTTGCCCGTTAGCGTGTAGTTGCCGTTCAGGTTGTTGGTCGTGGCCGTGGTGGCGTTGATGCTGCTAATCGTCAAATTGCCCGCTCCGGAAACACTCTGCGAGTTGGTCGACACGCCGTTGGCACCGCCGGACGGCCCAAGAAGCCGGCCGCTGCCCATCATTTGAATGGTGCCACGCGTATAGTTGCCCAAATTTCCGGCAAATCGTAACGCCCCGTTATTGGTCAATTGGATGGTCACCGTGCTCGCCCCAAGCCCGATGTCAGCCGCTGGATAGAAAAGGCTACCGTCCACCAGCCAGGTGCCCGTGAAACCCGTGTTATCCCCGCGCAACCATGTTGCGTTGGCGCCGGTGAGATGAATGGTCGCCGACCCGGTGATCTTGGCACCGGTGTTTGCGGACGCGATGCTCCAAGTCTGGTTGTTGGCTCCCACATTAAGGGTGGTCTTTCCATCCGTGTTACCCAAAAAATTCAAGTCTTGGCTGCCAGACAGGCCGGAGGTGCCCAGATTGATGGTGGTGGTGATGATCGGTGAAATTATCACGCCGCTGGCGTTGGCGCTGATGCCGAGGAAGCTGAACGGCCCGCTGGAGTTGGTGTAAGTGCCGGCTACGGTGAAATAGGCAATGTCACTGGCGCCCGGAACCACGCCACCAATCCAGCAGGAAGGCAGACTCATGTCCAGGGTGCTCCCGGTGGTGCTGGTGGAATAAGAGACCGTGAGGATCACGTTGTTGCCGCTGATGGAAACCACGCCGGTAAGTCCACTGGCCACGCCATTGCCGCCGGTGTAGAGCGGTGCGCTGTTGACCGTGCTGCCGCCGCTGATGGCCGTGGCGGAAACCAAGGTATAGGTTCCTACGCCCAAGGCAGTGCCGGGCACCACCACCGTGAACTGATTGCCACCCAGCGACAGGTTGGCCGTGGAAACTTTGAGTGGCGGGTGTGTGCTGTCCGTGCCGGAAGCAGCCCCTGACCAGGTCAAGGTGATGGGTTTGGCACCCATGCTGATGGTTCCGCCGGCAGTCCCGGTGACCGTGGCCGCCGTCGTCCCGGCGGTGGTTCCTGTGCCGCTGGCGCTCAGGCGGGCAGTGTTCCAGGCATAGGTAGCGGAGGAAGTTGTCAGTGCAGCCACATCAAACGTCGCGCCCGCCATGATGCCGACGCTGGAGTTGGCATTCAGCGAACCGCTGGCACCCAGGGCCAGCGTGGTGTTGGTTTTGATGACCGTGGCCCCCTGATAGGTGCTGGCTCCGTTGAAAGTAACCTTTCCCGCCGTGGCCGAACTGTTGGTCAAGGTCACCACACCCACGCCGGTGCCGCCATTGAGCAAGGCCGCATTGATCGTGGCGGTTTTGCCATTCACATCAAAGGTGGCACCGCCATCCAGCACATTCACCGTCACGGCCGGGTCAATTAAATTACCACTTGGAGTTGAACCAATGGCAGAATTCACCTTCAGTTTACCGCCATTGAAGTTAATGACACCGTTACCAGCTGTGGACGAGGCTAAGGTGAAATTTCGCGCCGTGTCCATGACGCCATTCGTGTAAAGATTGATCACGCCTTTGTCATTTGCCTGCCCCGAAAAGCCAAGCGCGACGTTAGTTCCAGCCCCACTGGTGGCACCAGCGAGGGTCAAGGTGCCATTGACCACATCAACCATTCCGGCGGAGGCTGTGGGTCCGGTTCCGCTGCTGCCAAGGACAAGACCGCCGGCACTGGTGCTGGTAAGAGTCAGGTTGCCCGTGGTCGTGGCGTCGCCCAGCAACAAGCGCCCATTGCTCGCGCCGACGGCGGTGGCGAGGGTGTAGCCCACATCAAAATTCGCCGAGGAAGTAACCGTGGCCCCGTTGCGAATGACCACCGTATTGGTCGAGCTGGCCGTGGTCCAACCAAGCAACAAATCGGCCGTCAGCGACTGGTTGGCGTTGAAGTTGACCGTCAGGTTTTGCTCGGTGCTCGTGGAGGAGCTGGTGCTGGCGTTGCCGCTGCCAATGAGCCACCTGGAACCGTCGCTGTAGCTGACGGCATTGATATTGACGGTTTCGGCATTGCCGGCACCGGCATTACCCGCAAAAAACACCAACCGCCCGGTCGCAGCCGTAACGCCTGAACCGATGTTCAAAGTGGATCCGTTCCGCAACTCAATCACTCTCTGGAGGGTATCACTGTTGTTGAGGTTGTAATTGAGCGTCACGCCGGCACCCACCTTGAGAAAGGCGTTGTAGGTGCTCGAGGATGTAAGGATTGTCAACGAGCCATTCTGCATCGTATAGCTGGTTCCACCAGTGGGGCCAAACTCCAGCGCATAAGTCTGACTTGTCGCCGGAGTAGTCGTGGTAGCGACGGTAATTGCCCCAGCTGTCAGGCTGATGGAAGCGCTGCCTCCGAGATCAATGGTCGAATTAATCACGGTCGTCGCGGTGCCCACGAGAATATTATCCGTCGTAGCTGGGACGCTGCCGCCATTCCAGTTTCCTCCCACGCCACCCGTTGCCCAGGCAGTGCTGGCAGTGCCGGTCCAGGTGTCTGCGGCCGCTTGCACGCCGAGCGTGGTGGCCCAGAGCACAGCCAAGGCCAAAGCCGGCCAAACATGCCATACGTGCCGTGATTTCAAAAAACTGGCGGAGGTGGAGGTTATGCGTGTGATAAATAGGCATGTATTCATCGAGAGTTTGGCGGTCTGAGGTTGATCTAGATTGACGGTTAATTTTGGATTCGGGGCTAACCTTACGTCGAGGCATCGCCAGCGTCTATTGGCCATCTGGCCAATAGGCTCAAACAATCGCCGAATCGCGGGGGGCTTCGCTTAGCCTCCCGTTCCCATCAAAGTTCCGCCGATGCACGAATTACGAATCGGCTGCAGACTGGCTTTCCATCCAGTCTGCTATCAGTAAGAACATGCCCATACGCTCGACGTCTTCGGTGAACACAAGCAAGGCACCATCTAAACCAGCGTGACGATCAGGCAGTGGTTTTGTGGGGTTCGCCGGCACGAGGCGAATCTAGCACTGGTTTTTAGCCGCTCGTGTTCATGCCCCAAATTGGTTGTGCGTTTTCGTGACTGTGCTAACCGTCAATGTTCGTAGGCGTTATTCTGCGTTAGTTACAATTCCACTTGACGGTTTTTTGAACTTCAACCCGTCAGCAACATTCACGCCGGGAGACTTAAAATTAGTTCGCCCTGCTCAACAGAAAGTTTGTTCGCTGCGCTCAACAAGGACGAATCGCGCGGCAAATTCACGGTCTCCATTGACGATGATCATTTCCCGCGCGCGGACGCCGACGCTCATGCGGCGGCGGCGGCTGACGCCACCGCGACGCCGCACCGGCCAGCCTTCACAGATTTACGAATGGTTTCTCACGGCTGGCCTTTCGCTGACAGCGCGCGCGATATGGACGTCACAGGTTTTTGAATGGTTGCTGGTCTTCTTCACGCTTTCAGGTTGGCGGATGACTTACCGCGCTGTCCGGCGTTGAACTCCTCGTCGCTAACGCTCCTCGTCCTGGGTTGGTCGGTCACACTTCCGGCAGCGTGACCGAAGGCCGCGAGACTTCGTCCGGCCA
>CAIXPZ010000105.1 GCA_903921455.1 uncultured Verrucomicrobia subdivision 3 bacterium
ATCTACAATGATTGCCAATCCAAAACAAACCACCTCGGCACGGCTGGCTACGCTGGACCAGCTCATGCAAACCTTGATTTCAGCACATCTTGATCCGGTTCCTAGCGCGGAAACGCTGCGGGAATGGTTCGATACCGCGCGCATTCCGCGCTTCAAAGCCAACCCTGCCGCCAAGCGCGGTGGCGGCCCGGTCTTTTACTCCGTGGCCGCCGTGGAGAAGTTTCTCCAGGCGCGGACACTGCCGTGCCGACTGCCGGCGGCGACGCTGCCGAGCCGGAATCCGCTCAACCCGCCTTCGGATCCCAGCTTAAACTGATATGGCAACCATTCCACTCAACACCGCTGTGGGAGATCGCGATTTGTGTGCCTGGCAGCCGGTCCGCGGGATCGTCTGGGTGCAAACACGCAATCCGAACCATGCCCGCCGACTGAGCCAGCGCGAGGATGGGAAGTTGGTCGCATGGGGTGTGGCCGGAGGCTACTTGAAAACTTATGAGTTCGCCCGGTCCATCACCTGGGCGATTGACTTGATGGCGCGTTACACCGCCGCCGAGAAGGCGACTAATGAGGCATTGGGACACGCCATTTGCCCGGAGACGAATTTGGATACGGAGGAGGCATGGAAATGACCCTTCGCCAAGATGTGCTGGCCGATTGCAGCAAAAATGGCCTCAATGTTTATGATCTCGCCCTGACCGCCGACATCAGCCACGGTGCCTTTCGCCTCTGGCACCTGATCCTCAAATTCCGCGACAAGAACACTGGGGTATCTTGGGGATGTCCCGACGTGCATACCATGTGCCTGATTCTGAAATGCACACCGGAAAGTTTTGGCCGCTGGCGGCAGGAACTGGAAGAGGCGTTGCTGCTGAAGGTTGAAAACATTTACGGACCGACGCGCAAGCGCTGGCGATACACCATTCTGGACGGCACTGGCGAGAACAGTGCCTGGGCTTCGCTCTATTCCGTGCGGGTGGCACCGCCGAGAGACGGCAAACGCCGACCGTCCGTGGCTGATAAATTGAATCACCCGACGGCAGGCAATGGCCTACCACCACAGTCGGCCAATGCCGAGGGTGACGGTGGGCAAAAGCCGACCCCATCTAATCCTCTTACCAGAGAGGAAGGCGGCGCTTCGCCCGCCCTTCCTGTCGTCCGGGCGGTCGAGCGCCGCCCGGAAACCATGGTGGATGATCCGGCATTGGCTGGTGAGAAGAAAAACACTGGTGTGGATATTTTCCAAGCCTTGAAGCAGGCCACGACGTGATCCGGCTTCAGGGACGATAACAACCTGGTGACTCTTCTACATCGGGATCATCGCCACATGAACGTTGGTGCGCAGGAGGCGATGAGTCCAACCACCATCTTTTGATTTTGGGACGCTTGGGACGCCTATTTTCAACCCTTACGCGTATCGAAAAAATGTCTCTCATATGTATAAGGAGTCGGAAAGTGCCGTCCCAACCGTCCCAGAGCTACCGATTGGTGAAGTTGTCGGAAATTGGCGCCTCAAGCTCCCCTTTTTTCTGGTTTTGGGACGCTTGGGACGCCAAAAGTAAAGTTACGCGCACGTGCGCGAGAGGATTCAACTGGTGCCATTATGTGTATGGTAGATTTCCATGGGAAGCTAAAGGACTTGGATCGTGGCGTCCCAAGCGTCCCAATTCTCGGACGCCTCGGACGGGTATTTCCCAGTTACGCGCGCGTGCGCGAGAAGTTTCCACCACTGACAAACAGATACAGATAATTTCCAAGAGCAGCTAAAGGACTTTGCAAAGGGCGTCCGAGACGTCCGATGTGTTCGTGTCGGTTAGGCAAGAGTGGGGCAAGAGTGGGGTGTTTTGCCGCCCAGTGTTTTTCTGATGGTTATACAAAAGTGGCACAAAGGTGTGACGGTTAGGCTGATGGGGTGGGTGGAACTGGGGTAAAGATACGGTTTTACAGAAAACGCCGTTCGTGGGGTGAAATTGGCCAAGAGTTCCTCAAAAGTTCCCCAAGAGTTCATGTTTTATCCAGACCGGCACCTTTGAATTCGCCGCTGCCGGCGAAATGGCAGGTCTAAGGTGGTTTTCTAACGCCTGCCGGCGGTGGGTTTGGAGGCTTAAAACGACCCAGGATGCGTCAGAAGATTTTGATTGGCTGAATCCACCCCCGAGAGCATCGGTCGTTTAAAAACGATTTCAACCGGACTTTTCCCCTGATGGCGACGAAAATCCGGACGGTGACGCAGCGGAAATTGCGCGGGTTCTGACGACGGGACAGTTTTCACTCTAAAAGCGACGGTGTGGTTACGCGGTCGGCTGCCGCAACACATGGGGGCATGGTGATAGCTGTCCGGCGAATGAGGACAGAAGCCGTCCGCCACTGGCGGACAAAAGCGAGTCGGCGAGCGTGCGGTGGCTGGCGTGAGCCAGCCACAAAAGCGGCCGGTGGCCGCGTGAGTGTGGAACACAAGAGCGCGGTGGCAGCGCCACCTGCCGAAGGCAAGCGTGCGTCTGAGCTATCAGCGAAGACAGAAGCGGAGCGTGGTGCGCAGTCCCCCCTTGGGGATGGAAGGGGGGACGAGCATCGGGGGGATGGGCGGGGGGTGCGAGCCGCACTGGCGAGCATTGGGGAAAGACGCCCCGACCTGACTTCATCAAACAGCGGAGCGGCGGAGTTGGCGTGAAGGATGCCTGCAAGCTGGCGCGCTGACTGCCCGCACGAATGCGAGGTGCGGAATAGCAGTCAGCGTGACAGCGCGGCAGCGGGATAGCACACAACGCCATATTGTGCGTCATTTACTTCCAGCACAGGGTCTCGGGGTTCCCTGTGCGCCCGGAATAAATGACCGGAGGGTCACGCACAATATGTGTTGTGTAATGTCCCGGAAGCACTCCTGCATGACAACGGAGCCGCGAAGCTCGCGATATTTTGTCGGGGCGTCTGGACTCGTGCCCTGGCATCGTCGCGCCAGCGCGATGACATGATTCCCCGACTCCCCGACGCTGGAGCGTAGCGGAATGATGGCCGGCTGATGGGTGCATGGCAGCCGAGACAGCAGGCTGCGAAGCCCAGCGCCGGGGTGTCGGTCCAATTTGGTTTTTCCAGCGGGGTCGGCCAGTTTCGCAAACGCAGCCTGCGAAGTGCCGCGAAGGCTGGCCGTCACCGCGACTATTGCCGACGCCTTGCCCGTGCGAAGCATCGCGGGCTATTTCTTGGTCCTCGGCGACAGGCGAAGCCTCGCGCCGTATTGCTGATGTCCTGGCCGGACGAAGTCTCGCGGCCATTTTTGTTTTGAGTCGCCTCGCGCTCGCGGCTGTTGCACATCAGGCGAACCCGCAGCGTAGCAAGGGTTCGCCGCCGCGAGCCGCGCAGCGGCGAGGTCTTTGCAGCCTGTCACCATTGGGCGCGGCCGGTTTCATCCGGTCTCGCCAGTTTTTGACCGTCGGAACGAAACGATAGCGTCCGCGCAGCGGTTCGCGGCAGTGAAGTGGAGCGGTCGGAAAGCTGGTGAGTCCGGCCAGGCCGCGGGCGGAAGCGTGCCGAGCCAGATCGAGCGACGGGCGGAGCTTGCGCAGTCCCTGAGCGAAAAGATGGCGAGGCTCGCTGACGCCTGGCGTTTTTTGGGTGGAGCGATAGCGACAGGGAATCAATTCACTAACTTTTCTTGCCGACCCCGCGCCCAAATCATCCGCCAACCTGAACGGTCGGCAGGAACGAAAACCGTTCGATAACCTGCGACGTCCGTGGCGCGCGCGGGGTAGCGAAAGGGCCGCCGTGAGAAACCATTCGCACACCTGCGATGGCGGCCCGGTGCACGGCGTCAGTCGGCGTTAGCCGACTGGCCGTGCATGAGCGTCGGCAACCGCGCGCGGCGATGATCGTCGTGAATGGAGACCGTGAAGAGTTGCGCGGCCGTCATTATTGAGCAACGCGAACACTATTTGCCGAAGCCTGGCCGGCGATTGAGGCGCGGACGGTGAGGATTTACGCGATTTTGGTTGGCTCCAACAAGGCTTCGTTTGGCGGCATAACTCTCATCTTACAAAAATAAACCAAACCAAGAATCCACAGTATGTCAGCACCAAAACGGTAGCCACCAACAAACAGACATCCCTGGCAGTCGCACTTCGAACTATCACGAAACTTGCATGTATCCTGTCCACCGATCGGTAGATAATACCCGCACCGAACGGCAGCAGCAAAATAAACAATACGATCTTCCAAACGATAGACATAAACTATTCCTCCGCAGGTCTTGTTGTGTATCCGATGCTCATTCTCGTTGTCGCGTCGTGCCGTCTGTGTAAGTCCCGAATCATTGAGAGCCGTATGTCTGGCCAGTCTCGGTGTCTTGCATTAAAAAATTCCATGTCGGACTCTGCACAAATGTAATAAATCGGTCTGGATTTGGTAGTGCTGACTGCACTTCGGAAAGAAATGATGATGCCGACTCTTGAACGCCGAAACTAACTGAACCATGTCCGTCGCGCTTCACAACTCTCAATGTCCCACCAGACCCTTCAGCACTTGGAACGTCGCTCTTGGCAAGCAGATAACAGCCGAGTTTTGGCGTCTGGTGCTCGTAGGCTTGTGGGTTATCGAACCATATCTTCGGGTAGATGATGGCAACAAAATATGCCTCTGTGACGCAAATCGGCTTTGGCATCCGAACAAATACTAGAACACTGTCCGTGCCAAGCTGACCGCCAATCGCTGCTAAACCAGAGTCGCTGAGTCTATCACGGATCGGAAGCTTCGCGCCTGCGTAAGCCCACAACTCCGCCAGCTTTCGATTAGGGGCTTCGCGCTCGAATGGGTCACCCGATGCCATCAATGCCTGCAAGTCCTTCCATGAATACGTCACTGATGAGAACGATAGTGGAACATGCGGGTCTGCAAATGCCAACCCCGGCAGCGCCTTGTAAGCAAATGTGTAGTGATGTTTGCGGGGCGTTTTTGAGTCGCTTTGCGGAGCAACTTTTTTTGTGAATATGTCGAATAGTCCCATAACGTGGAATGACGCCTAAATTTTTCTTCGATCGCACCGTGCGGCGCGATATTTTCCACGAAGGAGATGGTGTTTCAGGATTATTGTTAGGTCAAGAGATGTTTACGGGGCAATTCATGCGGATATTGAAATCCACAAAGACCTAACTATTGATGTGTCCAGAGCGCTTGCGCTTTGGCGTTGGGGTTCGGGGATGCGAAATCCCCGATGAAAAAAAATCGCGGCGAGCCATCCAGGCGAAGCCGCGAAAAATTTTTGGCCGTGCGCCTGTCACGCGCACGGCGTTGGTGGGACTGGCTACGCTGTCCGGTGGACAGTGCGGAATGGGGCGGTGATTTCGTCGAACCACGGGTGGAGCTGGATTGCCTCCGCCAATTTTTTGATGCGGAAATAAACGGTGCTCTGGCCGATGCCGTGCTTGTCGGCGTAGCTGTGGATGCGGGTCAATGTGCCTGGCTCGCGGACGGCAAGCATGATGTCGTAAAGCTCGCGGGCGTCTGCCGGAATCATCGCGGCAATGGCGCGAAGGGCATCGCGGCGGGCGGCGTATTCATCCGGGCGGATGTGTCCGGGGTCGGCCAAGTGACAGGCGCGAACACCATCAGGGCTGGCGTCGTCGTGGTCTTCCTCGTGAATCGCCAAGTCGGTCATGTGGCGCTGCTGCTCCTTGCCGGCCATGAAACTCAAAACGGCGTGGGTGATTTGCTGCTGATTGAACTGCGCCTTGCCGGTCTGGTTGAAATATCTGGCGGACTGGCCAAGCTCCTTGTTCGTGAGATAATCAAGCGCCTCGTCAACGGCGGCG
>CAIXPZ010000106.1 GCA_903921455.1 uncultured Verrucomicrobia subdivision 3 bacterium
CCTGGGGTTGGGCGGAGATATCTTTCGTGTTCCGGAAACGCCAGCCGTCTACGCAAGCTCGCCATGTGCCATTATTCATGAGATGGGGATCCACGGTGTGCATGCCGCCGGCATTCCAACCAGTACCACTGGGCCCTACAATGGGCTGATCCGCAAGTACCTTCTCGGAGTAGGAGGTGGGGCTCAGATCGGTAACCTCAAGCGCCAGTACGGCTTTACCATAGCCTTTTTCATTGGTTCTTCCGGGAATAGCGTGTGATTTGTCATTGGGTTAAAGAAGGATGAAGATCAAGACCGCCAAGATGGAAAAGTACGTCACGCTTAAAGCGGGCACGGTTACGATAACCGCACGCCTGCTGGATCAAGTGCTGGATGCGGCTGTTAATGCCTTCGGCGTGGGCATTGCTAAGATGATGCCGAAAGAAGGTCACGATATTGGCCCAGTGCTTCTTGAACATACGGGCTACCTTTTTGATGGGCTCCAGGCGAGTTGCCATGGCGTCCCGATACCACTTTCGAAAGAACTCGGTGGCCTCTTCCGGATCGGGACAGGCCCAGAACGAACGGAACAGTTCTTTCACCTTCCAAGCCCGTGCCGTTTTGGTCGCAAGGGCTCGCAATTCCCGGAAACGAGCCGCCCATTTTCTAGGCACATTCTCCAGTCCGTACAGCCAGAGTTGCCGGGTGCCTTTGAGGGGCGAGACCGTGTCACCTTGTTTCACTTCATGTTCCATGCGTCTAACCTCATCCACAGCCCGGTTCAGATAGCGGGCAAGGTGGAAGTTGTCGTAGACGATCTTCTCTGCCCCGCCGGGGACATAGCGGATCGTCGAGTTCCTGAAGGCCTCCCACATGTCCATCGACACTGCTTCCACCGCCTCACGATGCTCAGCCGTCAAGGTCCGCCAGAACCGGTTCAGGCTGTTTTCGTCACGATCATCTTCGATGGCCAACACTCTCGTCTTGCCTCCATCCGCACAACTAATGATGGTCACGTATTGGTGCCCCCAACCGACCGCCTTCTCATCGATGCACAGCCGCTTCACCGGCTCCGCCTTTCGCCGGGCAAGCCCCCGGTTTATAGCCCGCTGCTTGATCCCGTCGGCCTCATCCCAGCTAATCCTCAAAATGTCGCACGCCGCACGGGTCGAGCATTCCCGCAACACATCAACCGCCAATCGCTCAAACCACGCCGTAAACCGGCTCCCTGGCTCTGCCCAAGGCACCTTTACCATTTGCGTTCCATGCGTGTCGCACTTCACTCGGGGTACATCAGCCACCAGAATCGTCTTGTACTGGCAACTGTCCAGGTGCCGCCATTTCCGGCGATCCCATTCGTGAATGTGCATCCGTTGCCCACACTCAGGACATCCCCACGCCGTGTCGGCACAAACCACTTCAACCTCAATGATCCCCTCGTCCTTCTTCAACGCCACCGATTTAACCGACCACGGAGGCTGAAGACCCAATATCTGTTCGTAAAGGCTGGTGTCATTCATGCACCAACGGTATCGAAACCAATAACAAATCACACGCTAAAGCCGGTAGAACCGTTTTAATATTACAAACGTAACAGGTTCCGGAACGTTCGGTATTCAATGGTCAACCAATCATAATATCGCTTTGTTCAACAACCCTTTCTCCAGTTTTAATTCCTTCACAGGAATGGTTGTGCTGGGGAACGCTGCGGGAACTGTTCCGGCCCAGGCATCGTTTGATGGTACCAATGTCCTTGGAATGAACCTGCTCGTGTACACGAATGCCGCATTAGCTCAGTACTACCCTGCTTTCTGGCCGCTTTTCTTCACCAACTGTATGATCCAGGGCAATGGCCTGATCGTGGCGGTGGGGGCTAATAACAGATACGGCCCGGACGTTACCAATTTGTATGCCGGTTGCTCATTCCGGCCGGGGACAAATTCAACGAGCGCTGGCATTCTTAGTCATATGGGGAGCATTGGTTTTGGCAAATGGGGGACGAGCAACTCTGTGTTGAGGATCAAGATGACCGGCACCAATGGCGTGGCCGGATTTGACTATGACGAGTTGGCCTTATCTCAAAACAATAATCACACCGGTGGGCTCGTCACTAGTGCCAGCGATCCCGTGAACCATTTGGCCGATTGTGCGCTGGTTGTTGACCTCTCCGCATTGCCCTCAGGTCTTACTCTGGCCGGAAAGACCAATACGATCTTGACGACCTGGTCGGATCTGAGTGCCAGTTATTTCTCATCAGTGCAGTGGATCAACGGAACCGGGACGGTGAATTACTTGAATCAGAAAGTCACATTGACAGGTGTGTCTACCGTGCCGCCTGTTCCGCGCGGGACCGTTGTTACGATCTACTAATTGTTACTGAGCAAAACAAAGACGATCTCCAACATCCGGAGTCTGCGAGGAGCATAATGAAGTTCATTAAAACAGGTGCAGTGGTTTGGTGTCTCCTGAACGCGCTGGTCTCGCATGGGGGGACTAATCTCGTCGCTGACCCTTCGTTTGAAGCCGTCAAGGACAGGGATCATTTCGGTCTTGTTTTTGCCAAGTGGAGTGGATGGAAGTTCGACGGCGATTGTGCCTTCGAGGTCGGTCAGATCGCGCATTCCGGTGCGCACTCCTGTCTGTTGGCAGGCTATAGCACCCCGAAGATCCGCATTTTTTTTTATGCTGCCGATCAGGAATTGGAACCGGGGCGTTATCGCGTCACGGCATTTCTACGCGGGTTGGACATCGGTTTGGGCGCATGGAATACGACTACGGAATTGATGTTCGATAACCAGTACATGCAGTTGGATAAAA
>CAIXPZ010000107.1 GCA_903921455.1 uncultured Verrucomicrobia subdivision 3 bacterium
ATAACGTTCCCATGGTGTCATGGCTTCACCTCCTCGACATCCACAATCTCGCCGGGGATGGGCTCCCCGTAGATTTTTTCAAGTGCAACCGTGACCTCCACCCGGACGGCCGGCAGATCATCGCCCTTGCGATGCTCGCCGTCACCGAGGCCCGTCGCCAGCCGCCCCAGCTTGCTGGCGATTTCCAACATCCGGGCAATGTCGGCCAGGTTGGCGTAAACCTTTTCGCGCTCCATGTAAGCGTCGAGACCACGCTTGGCGGCGGCGATGGCCCGCTCGTGCATCTCCCATTCCGTCTCCTTGAGCTTTTGCTCGCGGGTTTCCCAGACCGCTGCATTCCGGCGCACGGCGGCTTCGATCGCTTCGCGCTCGACGATGGCGAGGCGAGTGGCGTCAAGTATGACAACGAGCACAACATGGCCGTGTGCTGCGCGGGCTGTAACGGACTGAAAAACGAATCCCTGCCTCCGGCCGGCCACCCCTGTTGGAAAAGCCGGAAAACCTTCGTCAAAGAGTGCAGCCGCTTCGTCGCGGAATGCCGCCTAAAAAACTTCCAGAAATACAAAACCCACGTTGAGTCCGTCCTGAAAAAACGCGCCGGCCTTTGAATCTGCCGGGCTGGGTCGTGTGCACCGCCGTGCCGCGCTCGCTGTGGGCTCCACTGCGTCGTCATAACTTGGTCATTCTAATGAATCACGGCTTCCCAGTCGGCGCAGGTTTGAACCAGAAATGATAAAGGCCTCCTTGTCTTATCCAGCCCTCTTTCGGCATCCAATCAGCATAAAGAACCCTACCCCATAATAGTTCGTTGGGTGGATCCCATCGAATGCTTCCGCCTTTTTCACCGGTTTTTTGCCGGATTTGGGTCACAATATTCAATTGGCCAGGATCGCCCTCACGGGACGGATGCCCGACCTTTATCTCAATAATATCGCCGGGTTCGGCTTTGATTCCAGCCGGCACATAAACTATCGGTGCGGTGTCTCGTTCATTTGGTCCGCCACAGCAATAGACCCTGGCGAATACAACACTCCCGTCTCTGATTTCCGCCTCTTTGATGCCAGCCCCGATTATGTCATCGTGGAGCCATTTCGCTTCATTGATTTGCTGTTGCGAAGGCGCGAACATCACTTCAGCAAGTTGCAGCGACCCTGCGGGCACGTGCGAGGTCTGAATCCGTGGCCCAATTGAAGTGCAAGCAGTCAACAGGATAATAATCAACCCGCCGCATAATACCGAGACACATATATTCTTCCTCACGTTATTTTGCATGCGTTTCATAATTTATCCTTCCAATTACCCGCGCCTCGTCGGCCGGCGTGGCCATCGTGGGGCACGCTTTAACAAATGAACTGTTGCTGCACGACCAACTCCAATACTGGTCGTGATAATGGACGGTCTTTCCCTCGATCGCTTCGATCTCCCGGATGAACAGCCCATTGCGGTTAAGATATCGTCCCCCGACCACCAGCTCGCTGGGTTTGATTTTATTGTCCATGCCCCCGACCCTAGTCCCGTTCCCGCGCCATAGCAACTCATCATTAAATAGTTTAAAACCCATTACCAACATGAGGCAGGGCCAATTCAAATATTAGAAGATTGCTTATTGTGCTGGCGGATTTGTCTGGCCGTTCGTCGGTGAATAGAAGGGAAGAATATCATCTGGTCGAATTAGTACTTTGGTGGCTACCTCCGGTAGCCAGTATTTACGATGAAATGTTCTTCCCGTCTTATCGGTTTGTATTTGCATCATACACATTTTTAAATGGAGCGTGTATTCACCTGGATGTTTCAGCTGGAATTCCCGACCAAGATTTATATCACTATTAACGATGGAAGCATCCTGTGGGAGGATAAAGAAATTAATACCCCTTGGCCGGAGCTTGAGCCAATCCATAATTTGAGTTTCAGACCAAATGGTAAAACTATTTCCTGATTGTGATTTATTCACAGGTATCCCATTTGAATCAAACAAGTGGATTTCAGAAAGGCCTTGGAGTGGTAAACCTAAATACCCTTTGACCCAATTAGTTGTTGTATTAATTACACAAGCATAAAAAACCAGTGGTTTGTTACTTCTGTCAGACGAGCGCTGGATTCCACAGATAAGGCCGTTTGTTTCCTTCCCTTTGTCCCAAGAATTTAGCATCACTTGAAAATCGGTTGCGAAATTAGTTTGTCTCGACGTGGTTTGATTTATTGATCCAACATCTTTAGATGTTGTCCGGATTGCGTTGGTAATTATTTGTTGGCCCCAAGTTGGTATCCAAGCAAAACACGTTATTAACAAACCTGAAATTATGAAGGTAGATCGCATATTGTTAATGTTCTCCGCTGTTATGTCCCGTATGTAGCCATTGGGGAAATGCATCTGTGTCAATATAGGATGCTTGGGTTACATTTGTTGCAGTCATAGTCCATGCTGTTTCTGTGGCCGACCAATCCCATGTCACAAGCCCCAGTGCAACCCAAATACTGCTAGCTTGTGGATCAGGTTTGAACATTAGATATGTCTGGAAACTATCTGTTATCGTAAGCCAGCCGCCTATGTCGCTAACCCCTGGGGAATCGCTAAACCTAATTGTCCCAATAGGATTTATTGGTGTATGATCTGGCAACCCATTCACTAAGTTGCTAATTGTGTTGTAGAATTCACTATTATCCAACCAAAATTGTCCGTCGGTTGTTTCGGCTAGCGAAATGCCAGTCACTTCGCGTTTGTTTAGTTGAGTCCAGTTTGCTGCTCCTGGAAATTCAGCTTTGGTTGCAATCCGAGCGGCAAAGGTCATGTTGCCCACCGCCAAGGTTTCATCGCCTAATTCTAAGCTTCCGTTGTAAATCATTGGAAAGGCATCAGACCCTGGCGTAAAGTGAACTTGAGGTCGATAAATATTTATATCGCCATGCTCAATTATGTCTATTTGTTGTCCGTTTGAAAAAACGTTGGTGGTGAGACACCAATTCGGCTTATAGCCGCTGCTATACCACCAAGTTGCTAAAGGGTTTTCTGTTAAAGGGCCGATGGAAGGATATGATGAGCCATCACTGGTTGCGGGGTTAAGCCAAGCATTTAAAAATTCAGGGGTTAGTATCCACGAGTAGCTGGTTTGGGTGCCGGACGGCAACGCTGGATTCCAAGCAGCCAGTAAATTCACCAGTTGTCCCACACAAAACTCCGGAGTGTTCGTAGATAGGTCGATGGTATTTGCCGTGACCGTTAATTTGTATTTCTGCTGACTTGCGTTGAAAGTGTAATAGTCGGGATTGGGGTTGCCTAAAACCACTGGGGTGACGTTCCATGCCCCGTTGTCTTGCAAGGCACACCATAATTTAAAATCGGTCCCCAGTTTTCCCAATTGCCCCATTTGTATGAGGTCCGATGGCACCGTGCATCCCTCGCCGGTGTTAAGATTGGTAATGGCAAACGCATCGCCGCTGATTTGAAATAGATTCTTGTGATGAGGTAGTCCCTTGCCACCGGTCAGCAGGGTCAGGATCGTCTGCGCTGACCGTTCATAGCGCACGGTACCGAACATGGAAAGGCCATTTGTCCTGATGTAGCATTGTTCCAATGGGATGATTGGCTCGGCAACCTCTTCCACGTTGGTTGAACAGGAACTCGTCATAATGCCTCTTACGCTGGGGCCACGGACATCCAAAATGTCTTGATCAGCTGGCCAGTAATAATTCTTGGTGCAACTGCCATTAGTATCTGTCACGGTATCAAAAGCAACCGTGCCAAAATCCTCCAACCACAATAGATTATAATGTTCTAGGGAAGGGCCTGGGTTGATAACCACATTTGGGTGCGGGCTAGTCCCATTCGTGCTGCCAGGCGTGTATTCTTTTTTCCAATCATTGAGATAGATGCTGACGACAATCTGCGCCGGTTTTTCAAGGTTGAGGTTGTTCAAAGCGGTGCCGCCTGATTGCTCCACGCGCATGACAAAACTGGCCATGCCGCCAATGGTGGTCGGCACATTCAGCGCATACCACGTTCCATCGCCGTTATTCACTCCCGGCATCTCGTTGATCCAGATGTTGCAACTCACGTCAGAAACCGTTCCCGTCACATTCACTGTGGGCTGCCATAACAGCTCTGGAGGGATCGGATTCATTGTCAGATTCAGTTCGTTTTTAACCACAATCAGATTGGTCCCGCTTGCAAGCCCCGCCGCATTGGTCACAGCTATCGTCAGAAAGTTTGTGCCGCTGCTCAGCGGCAGGTATTCCAGCCAGAAATTTCCATACCTTTCCACTTGCCCCCTGACCATCGTGACGTGGCCGTTGGTATCTAGGATTTGCGCGGTGATGCTGGCCGTCGGATCATCCAAAATACCACGACAGGTGAAACTGGTGTCACAGATTTGCGCGCCGTCCGGCGGCCAGATGACCTGCAGCAACGGATTTGTGGCCATCCCATAGTCCAGCGAAATATCAAGATTGGTCGTGGTGATGTTGCCCGCCAAATCCGTTACCCGCAGCGAGATCGAGTTCAACCCGTTCGTCAGGTCAATATCGTAGCATTGAATCCAGTTGGTGGTGATCGCATGCAATACCGGATCGTAGTATTCCAGCTTTACCGCGCCCTTTAGATTGTTCACCACGCCCACGGCATTGCTGATGTCATAACTGACATCGGCTAAGGCCTTGGTGGTAAAACCCTGCAATTGAATCATGGGCTGTGCGGTGATATTCACGATGGGATTCGTGACGACCAGCGTCGGTGGAACCGTGTCGCGTGTCAATTCCACCGTTTGCCAGGTCTGTTGGGCAGATTCAGGCAATCCGCGCAAGCCGACAGATACCGTATAAACTCCGTCTGTTGAACCGAGATTGACGGTGATATTTGTGCCGGGATAAATCAGCCAGTTCGTAGCCGGATTCGGATCAGTGGCTAAAACCGCATAATAGCTGGGCATACCGCCCATCAGTTGGATTTGCACCGGCACGGAGCTTTGATTAACGAATTGGTTCGTTGCCGTCACCGTGAACAGAATGACATTCGGATCCACCCCATTGGTGAAATCGTCTCCCAGCGTGTTGCCGGCACTGTCGAGATTCGTTGCGTTCAAATCCAGCGTGCCAAAATATTTCCACAACCACCAATCCGGCACGCCATCGCTGTTGCTGTCCACGCCCGTCCAATCTTCCGCCCGGACAAAAAACCTCGCTTGGTCCAAGGTCGGCAGCGAGAAGGGCATGACGTTGGTCTGATCTCCCGTTGGCCACAACTCGGCTACCACCTGCCCGCCACCCGTCAGAATGTTCGTGCCCAAAATCGCATAGACCTGATTCGTCGCGTTGTGGAGATGAAAGTTTGCCACGCCGTCAACCACGTTGCTGATCGTCAGATAGAGCGCGTTGGTGTCCAGAACGAAAGAACTCATCGGGCTGACGCTGTTGGTTCCGCCGCCGCCCCCGCCCTCATCGCCAAAATCCGGCAGGTTCATGCCCATCACCTGCGCCAGCAGGTTCATGCTCTGGGCCTCTTCCACACCCTGCAACCAGGTCACCAGTTTGATAACGGAATCCGCCTGTGCCAGCAGCGCCGATTCAAACGTGGTGGGCGTTTCCGTGTTCGTCGACACCATGCCGCCGGTGGAATCAACCAGAAATTGTCGCTCGGAAATTTGATAAATGGGCAAGCTCGTGTCTTGCGGCTGGCAGGGCCAGGGCGCGGAGTTGCCATCTGGCTGCATCACCCAGAAAGTGCCGCCCTCCGTCAAATCCGGCATGGTTGATGGCGACATCAGTTGTAAACCTTGAGCCTCGGCGGTTATTTGGACAATGCTGTCCGGCGGTGCCGGCGGACTGGTTTGCGCGGACCCGGTCCATAGCACACCCGCGGCAAGACCGATGACAATTGAAGTGACGACACCCAGACCCGATTTATTCAGCCATATATTATTCATTGATACCCTTTCCCTTTTTAGAGCTGTATAGGTCTATGCCCCGTCTTATGTTGTGTCAAATTACATTTCAATTATCTTATAATTATAATCCTGACTACTATGAAATGCGGTTCACTAATGGAAACCCTTCGTCGCATAGCATCAATGGGGCGGCCTTAGGCCGATACCGGCCACCATATTATCACACGCCCCTGACCAGGCCACTCCATCCGAAAATTCTTCCCTTTGCTGGCCTGTTGCCAGTGGCGCTGCCACCGGCACGCACTTTTCGTCCGATCCGGCCAGCCGACCGACAAACTTTCCGCACGGAAACGGACAGTGGTTGTTTCGTAATATTGCATTGTTTCGTTCACCACCTAAAACATCATCGCACCTGCCGGCGCAACTCTTCCGCTATCTATTGGGAATCATGGTTTTTTTAGTAATGCACTTCTGATCCCTCAAAAGCGCGATTTAATCCCTATTTTCTTGGTCCTTCCTCCAATCACCAATCAAAAACCGGCCAAAAAATATATCAAACTATTTTGAGCCTTGGACAGTATTTGTCCTACCGGCCCCCGTAAAGTGGCGGGGTATGAAACTGAAACATCTGATTCCGCAACGCTATCGCCAACAAGTGATCCGGCAATTTGGTGAAGCTAAACTCGTCCGCTGGTATGACCGACAGTGGCGCTGCCACCACCACGAACTCATCGGCGGCACGGACGCCGATTGTCGCGACGCGCTCCTCTGGGCCTCGCTCTTCGCCCACGACATCACCTTCGGACCGGCCACGATCCGAGCCGCCCGATCAGCTGGTCCGGCCCGGACACGCACTCCGGAACGTCGCCCGTCCACGGACTGTGCCCGCACCGGCGTCGTCGGTTCGCCCACAGGACACCGGAAACAAAAGGCCCTTTATGAATCAAACTAACCAACTCGAACTGGGATTCCGCTCCAATGCCGCGCCAACCCGCAGCCGTGTTTGCCCCCAACCGCGCGGACTCCGCGCCGCGCGGGCTCGCTGGTGGTTCGCCAAGATGCGTGAAGCCGTAGCCACCGCCTCAATCTGGCAAGAGCAGTCCCGGTCAAATTAACCGCAGCGGCCGGTAGGGCGCGTCGCGCTGCGACCGCCTCCGGTCTCCTGTTTCCGGTTTCAGCCTGATTTTAATTTTGAAAGATGACCCGGCGGCGTTGCCGCCTGTGAATAACTATTGTGAAATAGTTTTCTTGGGGAAATCTGTCGGGGGATTAAATTCAAAGGTGCGACCGGAAACGATCCGTTCGCCACTCTATGTTTAATCCTGATTACACGTTTGACACCTTTGTCAGGCACGACTGCAACGATTTCGCCTGCGACGTCGCCCGCGTGGTCGCCGGGACGCCCGGTCGGGCCTACAACCCGCTGCTGCTCTATGGCGAACTGGGCACTGGCAAAACCCATTTGCTTCACGCCATCGGCCAGGATCTGGCCGGCCGGGAGAAAAACGCCCGGATTGCCTGTTTCGCCATGTCGCAATTCATTGACGAATACCTTGCCGCCGTCCGCCAGGCGCGGATTCCGGCTTTCCGGGAAAAGCTTCATCAGTATGACCTGCTGCTGCTGGATGGGGCTGAGTTGCTCGTGGGTAAGGAACGGCTTCAGGAAGAAATGTTCCATACCTTCGTCCAACTGGTCGCCGACGGCCGGCAGATTGTCCTGGCGTGTGATTGCCCAGCGAATCGGCCCCGCCCGGCGGGGTTGATGCCGTTGGAACAAAGATTGGTTTCCCGCTTCGAATGGGGCCAGACCGCGGAATTGGTTTCAGAATCGCTTTCAGAGTAGACGGAATTCGTGTCATTCGTGTCTAAAAAAAATCGCATCCTGCACATCGACGGAGATTCCTTCTTCGCCAGTTGCGAGATCGCGCTCGACTCCAAACTGGAAGGCCGCCCCGTCTGGGTCGGTGGCGGCCGGCGCGGCGACGGCATCGTCATTGCCGCCAACCGCCTTGCCAAGAAATACGGCATCAAGACCGGCACCGCCTGCTTCGAGGCCAAACGACTCTGTCCCAGCGGCGTCCTTTGCAAACCGCACTACGACGCCTACCGCGAGTTGTCCCGTCAGATGTTCCTGATCCTGGAGGAATACGCGCCCACCCTCGTGCCTTATTCCATCGACGAGGGCTTCTTGGATTTTACCGGCATGGACGAACACATCTGGCGTCACACCACCGCCGCCGACTACGTTCAAGGCATCCGCCAGCGCAGATTGAAAGAGACGCGTCTCCCTGTCACCGCCGGCCTCGGCAATTCCGCCAAGCTCGCCAAGCTCGCCACCGACGCCGCCAAGGGCACCGGCTTCCTCGAAGTGCCCGCCGGCGAGGAAAAAGCCTTCCTGAAAGACCGCCCCGTTTCGGAGATGTCCGGCATCGGCTCCAACCGCCAGCGCTCCCTCGCCGCCTTCATGGCCTTCACCTTCGGCGACGTGGCGAAACTGCCCTCGATGCTGCTGAAACAGAAATTCGGCATCTGGGGTCAGCAGTTGTGGCTGTTCTCGAATGGCCAGTGGAACGAACCCCTCGTGTTGGAGATCAAAGACCGCACTACCATCTCCAGCAGCACCACCTTGCCGCAGGACGAACATGATTACGAAGCCGCGCTGACCTTCATGCTCAGTGAAGCTACCAGGCTCACCGGCCAGTTGCGCCGGGAACAGATGCAGGCGCGGGAATTCAGCGTGGCCGTGCGGTTCAATGATTTCACCGAAGTCGGCACCAGCCACCGCTTCAAGCATCCGCAGTTCTTGAACTCCGTCATCAACGACGTCCTCCAGCAGATGTTTCGCGAGATCATGGCCGACGCGCGGCGTCCCGTGCGCCAGATCCGTATCGCGATGTATAATCTAGAACGATTGGACACGCACCCCACGCTCTGGGGCCGGACGAACGAAGAACGCTGGGGCGCCCTCGACGACGCCACGCACGCACTGAATCAGAAACTCGGCAAAACCGCCCTGATGACCGGCGCCCAACTCGCCCTGCGCCACATCGACGAATCACAGAAAAACCCGAAGGCCAAATGTCCGTTCACACCGCAGCGCGAAATGATCACCAAAATCTGGGGCGCGGACGGACCGGCAAAACCTTTTCAAGGCTCGTTGTTTTGATAAACTACAATTTGCCAACCAAAAATCATGAATTCAAAAAAACTGGTAGAATCATTCAGTAGGCTAGCGTCCTTCCAAGGCGACTCTCTAACTGAACAAATTCGTAAGATGGAAGTGCAGCTCGCAACAAATGGAATTGAGTCAGCAAAATTGTGTTGTGCTGATATTAAACTTGCGGATGTAATGGCTGCAGCGGTATCAATCAAACGATTAGCCGGACAAATAAATGTAGTGATCCACTCCGCTGGGATTGTCCTCTCGTTGCCAGAAATTCTTGAGAAAAATGAAGTTGTCGAATATTTGTCACTTGGCGCAGGAAATACGGGAAAGGCTTTTGACCTTGAAACCAATTTACAGATTGGTGAATTCAAGTTTATCGATTGGCAAGGTGGATCAGAAACCATCCGCCAAAACTCACTTTTCAAAGCCTTTTATCAGCTAGCTGAATACCCCAAATCTAAACGCAAGTTTTTATATGTTGTGGATGACAAGCATCCGCTCAAATTCCTAACTGGTAAGCGCTCTATTGCGAGCGTGTTCAGCCGGCATGAAAAACTACGCAGAGAACTCCATGACAAATACGGAAAACGATTTGTGACTGTAAATGATTATTTCGAGTATCAGAAAAAAACGGTTTCCATCGTGGCTCTGAATAAAGTTGTTCCCGCATTAGCTGGTTCACTCCTTTGATTATCGAATGTGCGGCCGCTACACCATCACCAAGGATCTGTCTGAGATCGGACGCCTCGTCCGGTTCATCTGTAAGGTCGTGGACTTTAAGCCGCGCTACAACCTCGCCCCCCGTTCACAGGCGCCGGTTCTGATCTGGGAGGGTGGCGTTGCCACCCTGAAACCCATGCGCTGGGGCCTGATCCCCGCCTGGGCCAAGGACGAATCCATCGGCGACCAGTTGACCAACGCCCGCGCCGAAACCATCTCCGACAAAACCAGTTTCCGCCGGCCCTTCGAGAAGCAGCGCTGCCTGATTCCCGCCGACGGCTTTTACGAATGGCAGACCACGCCCGCCGGCAAACAGCCGTTCCGGTTTACCCGCAAGGATGGCGGCTTCTTCTGCATGGCCGGTCTCTGGGAGAAATGGCATCGACCGCATCGCGAAGGTGAGCTCGGCCTCGACGACACCGGCCCGGGCATTGATCAAACCGTCGAGACCTTCACCATCATCACCACCGAGCCAAACCCGATGGTCGCCGCCGTCCACGACCGGATGCCGGTGATAATTGGCCCCGAACATTATCAATGGTGGTTGCAACCCGACCGCTTCGAACCGCAATTCCTAAAAACCCTGCTGCGCCCCTATCCCGCCGAGGACATGGCCTGCGTCCGCGTCTCCAAACTCGTGAACAACGCCCGCCACGACAGCCCGGCTTGCCTGCAACCTGGCTAGGATTCAATTTTTCACCGGTTTCTCCCGTTGATAAATCTGGTGGATCAGTTCCGATGCGAGGTTCACCAGCCGCATGGCCGCTCGATTATCACACGCTCCGGCCCAGGCCGCCCACCCGAAAATTATTCCTCCGGATTTTCGTCCCGTCCGGGCAACTGACAGGCGCCAATCGGGAGCTAGAGACTGTCAGTGAAAGTGTCAGTAAAACGGGTAGCAGAGCGATGGAAAATAGTGTCGAGTTAAGGCGGTTTACCCTTGAATTTACAGGCGTTTCTGCTATTTTAAAGGAACTAAATCGTCCACCCAAGTCGCAGCGCGACTTGACCCACCCGGGACCCACCGGTTGGCCAAAGAACTAGATGTATCTTAATATTTGGATACACCATTGTCCAGAGAAAATATTTAGGCCTGAGGCCGAAACATGGGAGCGCGGCGGAATCCAATTTGAGCGCAGCGGGAAGGCGTGTCCATTATCTGGTAGGCAGCATTGAGCGTTTGGTGATTTGCGGTGTCTTATGATTATATGAAGCGCACATTCACAGTCGTAGCGGTGGTCGCCGTCGTGATGATCGCGGTCACTTTCACTTACTTCACATTTACTCGCCCGGCTCCTGGACGAGGTGATGCTCCCAAGATTTTAGCGGCGGCGCAGACATACGCGCATGACCTTCAAGCGCACGGGCAGCCAGTTCCAGAGACAGTTGCCTTGCGAGATTTGATTGCCAAAGGATTAGTTAGTCCAGCAGATGCGAGTGGTTTTGCCGGTATGGATGTCACGGTTTCATTGACGGCCAGCGACAGGAATCCACAGGATGTTTTGACGAGAGTTCGGATGCAAGACGGCAGCCAAATAGTTGCGTTGGCAGACGGCAGTGTCCAGAGAGCGTCACGATAATGTTGCCTAATCAGAGGATGGGCTACCAGCCTTAGGAGTTTTCCCGCGCTGCGCACAAGCGGGCTTTTCAGTGCAGCCATTTCCCATTCCCTCCTGTCACGGTCAGGGATGTTTCAGCCGGAAAAAGCGCTGGCTTTTGGTGAGGGCCAGCCCGTGGCAGAATTGCTGCCGCGCCAATTACGCCCGACACGGCAGACGGGACAAGTTTGCTAAAGGCACTGACTGGGCCAGAAAGGAACTTACTTAAAGCTGGACATCATTTTTCGGCGCACCTAGTGTCGCTTCATGAAACCGGATAGGCTACACAGGGCGATGTCCATTATCTGTTAGACATCATTACTCGCCATGAGATTTCTAGCCATCTTATTTCTTGCAACGATGCTGCTGACATCTTGTGCCACGACACAGCAGCAGGTCATGCGGGATTCTCACTATAAGCATACGCACACGGCTTTGATGACTATGGATATGTTGCGGGCTTTAGACCAAGGCGACCTTGATTACACAAGGCAGGTCGAGATAGATAGGTTGTGCGACGAGTTGGTTTTCTTGGTAGACACAGACAGGCGCTATGAGCCAGACCTTTTAGAAAAGGAAGACGAGGTTTTATTAGCAGACGAGGTTTTGGGTTATATGCTTGCTCACCATGATTTATGCGACCCATTTTCAACAAGCATCCGAGCCGGCATGCCTGCCTTGCGACAGATTTTGACCAAGCCGGAAGATGTCCAGCGATTGACGGAGTTGTCAAAATATGTTGAGAAACCAAAGCCATGATGCCTAATCAGAGAAAAGGCCACCAGCCTTAGGAGTTTCCCCGCGCTGCGCGCAAGCAGGCTTTTCAGCGTACCATTTCCGCATTCACTCCTGTCACGGTCCGGGATGTTTCAGGCGGAAAAAGCGCTGGCTGTTGGTGAGGGTCAGGGTGACCTGCTTTTGGCCGCCGCTGTTCTGCGGCGCGGCCAGGCTGTTGGTCCAGCCGGCCGGATTCAGCCCGGCATTTTCCTGCAGCACATAATTCACAGCATTGGTCGGCCAGGTGAGGATCAGGTTGCCGGCCGACTGGGTCAGGCCCAGCGGCGGCAGCACATAGACGGGGGCGGTGTAGACGTCGAAATCGGTTGTGCCGTCGGGATTGTCGCCGGTGCTGTTGGAATTGTCGCCCCAGGCGGGGATGAGCACGCCGTTGGCAAAGGCGTTGCCGGTGTAATCGCCGTAGTCGGCCTTCTTCAAGGCGGCGATGCTCCGGGCCTGGTCGGAGGTGCCCGCGCTGATGGGGAAATTCGCGCCGAAGCCCGCGCCGCCGTCGGTGCTGATGGCGCCGTAGTATTGCGCGGTCTGGTTGGCGGTTGCATGGCGCGCGTCATACCACGTCACGGCCACGTTGCCGGAGGATTGATCGAGAGAGAGGTGAGGCAGGAACTGGCTGTTGGTGCCGGCATCGTCATTGACGCGCACGCGCGGGTTCCAGGTGCCGCCCAGATCGTCGGAGGCGACGACGTAGATGTCGGTGTCGGCCGAGCCGGGGAACGGCGCGTCGGTGTAGACGAGATAGAGCCAGCCGCGATGCGGTCCGCTGGAACGGTCCCACGCCAGCCCGGCTTCGGGATCGACGCCCCAGTTCGGCTGCGCGGGAATGAACGCGAAGCCGCCGAGATTGACGGGCGTGACGAGGCGGGGCAGCGCGAAGGCGCCGCTGACGCCATTGGTGTTCACCTGCACATAAATGTTTCCCGAGGAGCCGGAATTCGGTCCGTAGGTGACGGCCACCTCGCCGTTGGGGCCGATGGCGATGTCGCCGAAGTTGACGCCGGCGGGTTGCCCGGGCAAGACCTGCGACACGAAATTGCTGACGGTGCCGGAGCTGGAGACATTGGCGCCGGAGACCAGAATCCCGCCGTTGCTCCAATACGTCAGCCAGACGCTGCCGGGCACGCCATTGACGCCCGGCCCCACGGTGACGGTCGGCTGGTCGCCGATCCACGCCGGAGTGACGGCCGGCAGCACGATGGCGGGGCCGGTGCCGTAAGGCGCATAAAAGGTGGAGCCGCCGTCCTTGCTCACCGCCAGGGCGACATACGTGCCGAGCGAGCCCGCGGAGGCCTGGCTCAAGAACGCGACAAAGAGATTGCCGAAACTGTCCCAGGCCACGGTGGTGTTGCCGTAGGCGCGCGGGATATTGCCGGCGGGTGCGACCGAATTTTGGCCGATCAGCTTGTTCGTCCACGTGACGCCGCCGTCCGAGCTGCGCGCGGTGTAGAGCCCGCCCGGTTCATGGCGCGAGGCCATGAACACGAGCTGGCTGTTGGTGGGATTGATGGCCACGGACGTCTCGTATTGGTTGCCCGCGGCCCGGGTGAGGTTTTGATTGGCGCCCACAGTCACCAACGCCGCCGGCAGGGAGGGAATGCCGCAGGCAAAAGCCAGCAGCGCCACGATGAATCGGCGCCAACGCTTCATGACCGGGAACGCCAGCGGCAAGGCGGTTGCAACGGATCGGGATTCGCTCTTCTGAAAAACCATGAGCCCAGGCTAGCAACCGAAGGTTAAAAGGAGATTCAACACCCCATTAAAAAATATTTACCCGCGCAAGGGGAAATGGCTCGCGCCGGGTTTGAGCAAGCCTTGCCGTCGGCACCGCCGGGTCGCGCCCGTGCTAGTTGAAATAGCTCTCGTAGATGATGATGCCGATGAACAGGATGGCAAATAAAATGGATATGCCGACGACCACCAGCATGGTCTTCCACTTCTTCCGCCGCTGCCACGGCGCTTGTCGGAGATGATAGGTTCGGCCCATAGTATTCAGAGGATTTGACGTTTCCTTTCGCCAACAACTGTTGCTCATACGTTTGGCCGCACGCAAACCCTTACTTTTCATGGCGACGTTATTGGAACCCAATCAATTCGTCAAGAAGGCTTGTCCGGCCGGCGTTTATCAATCGGGGACTGCCGCCGGGAGGGATACACCGCCTGCGGTCTTTACCCCATTGCCAGCCAACCGTGGAGGGCATAGTTTATATGCATGAAAGCACATCAACTCCCTTCATGGCTCCGGCTCCTGCTGCTAAATCTGACTTTGGCATTAATAGTCGGCGGCTGCGCCACCCAGGAAAAGCATTCCTATAATAAGGACTTCAATCAAAACCTCCCCGCCGACCCGAACTATTACATTGAAAATATTAACGACAACCATTTCCGCATCACCGTGGAACAGGGTTGCACGCTGTCCGGAACCGGCCGCATCATTTACGTGAAGCAGGCTGCTGCGACCGTGGCGGGCAACGAGGCCAAACAGCGGGGCTGGCCGGCTTGGAACCTGAATTATGTCCAGGACTACGACCGGGGCTGGATGCGGGTGGTCGTCGCTGAAATCACGCGACAGAACGCTGCGGAAACAAGCCCGGAGGCTACCAAGTAACTTCCCATAAAATTCCCCGTCAATACCAAGCCCGCACCATGCAAATGGTGCGGGCTTTGGAATTAACCGCTCCCCCGTCCAGCCCCCGAAAACTATTTCTTCCGGGAGAAGGCCGCGTCAAACGCCGCCTGGTTCGGCGTGAAATCCAGCTTGCGCACGAACGCGCAGCTTTCCGTCGCGCCATGGATGCGGTCCATGCGGCCGTCCTCCCATTCCACCGAGAGCGGGCCGCGATAGCCGACGTCGTTCAGCGCCACGATGATCTCCTCGAAATTGATGTCGCCGTGGCCGAGCGAGCGGAAATCCCAGAACCGGCGCGGGTCGGTGAAATCCGTGTGGCCGCCAAACACGCCCACCGTGCCGTCGCCGTGACCCCACCACGCGTCCTTCATGTGCGCATGAAAGATGCGGTCGGAAAATTCGCGGATGAACTTCACATAATTGACGCCCTGATAGCCGAGGTGCGAGGGGTCGTAATTGAAACCGAAACGCTTGTGATACTTCACGGCTTCCAGCGCCCGTTTGGCCGAGGCGATGTCGAAGGCGATTTCGGTGGGATGCACTTCGAGCGCGAAGTTGACGTTCTCCTTTTCAAACACGTCGAGGATGGGCAGCCAGCGCTTGGCGAAGTCGGCAAAGCCCTGGTTCCAATAATCCTGGTTCGTCGGCGGGAATCCGTAAATCGAATGCCAGATCGAAGAGCCGGTGAAGCCGTTGACAACCGCCGCTTCGCCTTTCTTGGCGCCGGGCCTGGCATCGAAAAATTTCCGCGCGGCTTTCGCGGTGGCTTTCATCTTTTCCGCAGCGCGCTGCCGAACGCCTTCGGGCTTGCCGTCGCCCCACACATCGGCGGGGAGGATCGCCTGGTGCCGTTCATCAATCAAATCACATACGGCCTGGCCGACAAGGTGCGAGGAAATGGCAAAACATTTTAGTCCGTGCTTGGCGAGCAGCGCCCATTTCTTTTTGCAGTAATCGGGTTCGGCCAGCGCGCGGTCCGTTTCAAAGTGGTCGCCCCAGCAGGCCAGTTCCACGCCGTCGTAGCCCATCTTTTTGACGAGCGGCAGAAGGTTTGCGAGGGGAAGATCGGCCCATTGGCCGGTGAAAAGAGTGACAGATCTTGACATAAGTAAATGAGATTTTATCCGGTCATCTTGCCAAGCGGCGCTGACAGGTCAAGTGTTCCCGAAAAAAGATTTTCAATCGGCCGGGCGCAGACCATTATTTATGAAACCAGCGGCGGACCCGACGCGTCAGCCGTTGCGGAATGTACACCATCACCAACGAATGAGCGGACGCCCACAATCAAAATCAACCAGCCGCGGCTGGTCGCGTCGTCGCTTTTTGCAAGCAGCCGCGCTGGCGGCGGGTTCGGCGAGCCTGGGCTTCCCCAATCTGCTGCGGGCGCGGGGATTGAACGAGAAATTGAACGTCGGCTTCATCGGCCTCGGCAATCAAGGCTGCAGCCGCGTCAAAGAAATCCTCGGCTGCAATGCCAGCGTGGCCGCGCTCGGCGACGTGGACGCCAATCAATTTGCGACGGCCAAAAAAATCCTGGCGCGCCGCGCCGCGCCCAAAACTTTTTCCGATTACCACGAACTGCTCCAGGCGGATGTGGACGCCATTGTCATCGCCACGCCGGATCACTGGCACGCGCCGCTGGCCGTGGCGGCGCTGAAAGCCGGCAAGCATGTGTTCGGGGAGAAACCGCTGACGCACACGATCTCCGAGGCGCGCGACCTGCGGAATCTGAGCCAGCGGCTTCCGCAGCTCATCACGCAAATGGGGAATCAAGGCAGCGCCTCGGGAAATTTGCGGCGGGGCATTGAACTGATCCAGGGCGGCGCCATCGGTCCGGTGCGCGAAGTGCATGTGTGGGTCGCGCCCAGTCATTCGTTCAAAGCCGGCCAGTCGGCGCCGGCGGGCGAAGACCCGGTTCCCGCCGGATTGGATTGGAACCACTGGATCGGACCGGCAAATTTCCACGCGTATAAAACCGGGGTTTACCATCCCCGCGCGTGGCGGGCCTGGTATGATTTTGGCGGCGGCTCGATGGCGGACTGGGGCTGCCACGGATTGAACCTGCCGGTGCGGGCGCTGAAACTGGATTACCCGACGCGCATTGAGGCCGACGTTCCCGGCGGCTTCACCGACGGCTACCCGAAAGACGTCCGCCTCCGGTTTGATTTTGCCGCCCGCCGCGAATTGCCGCCGGTCACCGTCTGGTGGTATGACGGCGGCCGCCGGCCGCCGGCGCCGGTCATCCCGAAATCGGTGATGGATTATTTTGGCGAACTGCCGGACGAAGGCGTGCTCCTGCTCGGCGAAAAAGGATTCACCTACGGGGCCGCGCACACCTGTGCCGATTACATCCAACTGGCGGATGAGAAAAAAATGTCCGGCATCTTGAAGCATGACGCGACCCGGACCATTCCCCAATCGCTGCCGCGCAGTCCCGGACACCTCGCGGAATGGGTGAACGCGTGCACCGGCGGTCCGGCGACGTTTTCGAATTTCGCGACCGGCGGACACCTGACGGAAATTGCGTTGTCCGGCGTGGTCGCCTTGCGCCTGCAAAAAGCGCTTATCTGGGACGGCGAAACGATGCGCGCGGAAAATGCGCCCGCAGCGGAAAAATTTATTCAGGCCGGATATCGCCACGACTGGAAGCCTTGAAAAAAGGATTGGCGGATAACACATTTGGGGTATTGTGGTGCGACAAATTTTTGGCAACCTTTTGGCATCAACATCCGTCTGCCTGACAAACAAACACTAAAAGCATGAACGACTCGAACGATAAAAAAACCAATGGTTCCGGCGAAAGCCAATGCTGCGGCAACTGCGACTATACGCTGGCCTTTCTGGTGCTGCGCCTGTGGCTGGCGGTGCGCGCGATTTTGACGGGGGTGGAAAAATTCGGCGCCTACAAAACCATTCAGCAACCGCTGATCGATCCGACCACCGGCCAGCCGGATCCGAATACGGTGGTGGACATCAAAGTCAAATTCTATGCGCTCGCCAATTACAACGGCATTCCGGCCCCGCTGCAGACCAAGTTTGCCCATGAAGCGCTGCTGCCGCAGTTCGCCCTGAACGGCTTCAACTATGCGCTGGGCCCGGCCCTCATTCTTTCCGGCGTCATGCTGCTGCTCGGCCTCGGCACCCGCATCTCGCTGTTTGTGCAGGGCTTGATTTACTGCGCGCTGACGGTTGGCTTGATCCTGATCAAGCAGGACGACGGGATTTCCTGGCTGGGCATTCACGTCGCCCTGGTCGCCTTCGCCCTGATCCTCGCCAAACACAACAAGCTCGCGCTTCTCAAAAAATGGTAAAAGAACCCATCACCCGCCGCGATTTTATCGGCACCACGGCCGTGGCCGGGGCCGGATTGTTGCTGGCCTCGTGCAGCCCGGACGCCGGCTCGAAAACTTCCGCCACCAAGGGGGGCCCGCTGAGCAAGCTTAACATCGCCCTCATCGGCTGCGGGGCCGAAGGCCAGGTGCTCCTCGAATCACTGCTGGTGATCGAAGGCATCAAGCTGGTGGCCATCGTGGACATCTGGGATTACAACCGCGACAGCAATGTTCGCCGCCTCAAAGCCCAGGGCGTGGAGGTGAAGGGCTACGAAAATTACGAAGACCTGCTGGCGCACGAAAAAGATCTGCAGGCCGTCATCGTGGCCACGCCGGATTTCTGGCACGCGCCCATCACCAACGCCTGCCTCAAGGCGGGCCTGCATGTGTATTGCGAAAAGATGATGAGCAATACCATCGAGGGCGCCCGCTCCATGGTGCAGACCATGCGCGAGACCGGAAAATTATTGCAGATCGGCCATCAGCGCCGGAGCAATCCGCGCTACATCTTTGCGCTCAACCGGCTGGTGCGCGACGCGAAGATCTGCGGACGGATCACCGCCGCCAACGCCCAATGGAACCGCGCGGTCACCGATGACTTTGGCTGGCCGAAGAAATTTGCCCTGTCCCCGGAAGCGCTTGCCAAATATGGCTACAAGGACATGCACCAGTTCCGGAACTGGCGCTGGTTCAAAGGCCTCGGCGGCGGCCCCCTCTCCGATCTGGGCGCGCATCAGATCGACATTTTCAACTGGTGGTTTGGCATGACGCCGAAATCCGTGATGGCCAGCGGCGGCGTGGATTACTACAAGAACCACGAGTGGTATGACAACGCGATGGTCGTTTATGAATATCCGCTGCCGACCGGCATGGCGCGCGCGTTCTACGAGGTGCTGACCACGACCAGCGCGGGCGGCGGCTACTCCGAAATGTTCATGGGCGACGAAGGCACGATCAAAATGTCGGAGAACCCCACCGTCACCAAACTTTACCGCGAAGACCGGGCGCTCGCCTGGGATGATCTGGTGGCGAAAAATTACCTGCGCGCCAGCGCCACCGCCGCGCCGCCGAGCGATGCCGACAAGGTGGATGTCCGGGAAACCGCGCCGCTGTTGCAATACGACATCCCGGTCACGTTCAACAAAAAGATCCACCAGCCGCATCTGGAGAACTTTTTCAACGCCATCCGCGACAGCAAAATCAAACTGAACTGCCCGGCCGACGAGGCCTTCTCGAGTGAATACGTCATTCACAAGGCCAACGAAGCCATTGCCGCCCGCAAGACCATCGAAATCACCGCCGAAGAAACCAAAGCTTGAACCTCACTCTATTATTTATGAACAAACTCTTTTTCCAATGCGCCAGCCTCATTCTCCTGTCCGCCAGCGTGGCGCTGGCCGAGGACAAGGTGCCACTGCAAACCGATTTGCCCAAGCCGCTGTTCGTCGGCACGCCGGCGCAGATCAACGTCCCCAACCTGGAGCCGAAGCTGACCAAGTGGCCGGAATTTGAAGTGCCCGCCGGCACGGTGAATCTGGCCAAGGGCAAAAAGGTGACCGCCAGCGACAGCGAACCGGTGGTTGGCACGCTCGACCTCGTCACCGATGGCGACAAGGAAGGCGATGAAGGTTCCTGGGTGGAACTCGGACCCGGCAAACAATGGGTGCAGATCGACCTCGCAAAAGATGCGAATATTTATGCGCTCGTCGTCTGGCATTTCCACAACCAGTCCCGCGTGTATCGCGACGTGGTGGTGCAGGTCTCCGACGACCCGACCTTCAGCAAAGACGTGACCACTGTCTATGATAATTCCTCGGCGGGCAAAGACCGGCCTTACCTCGAAAGCTTTTACGGCAAAATCATTGACGCCAAAGGGGTGAAAGGCCGCTACGTCCGGCTTTACAGCAACGGCAACACCACCAACAAGCTGAACCACTACATCGAAGTTGAAGTGTTCGGCAAGCCGGCGGCTTAAGCAAATGAAGAAGGCGGAATGCAGAATGCAGAAACAAAACCGGCTCGGTCGGTGAAGACGTTTTTTCATTCATCATTCATCATTCATCGTTCTGCCTTCGTCCTGCTCGCCCTGCTGGCCCTCGTCCTCCGCCTGCCGCAACTGGGCAGCCGGCCGATGCACACGGATGAAGCCATCAACGCCTATATGGCCGGCCAGCTGCTCGCCGGTGAAAGATACCACTACGACCCGCAGGATCGCCACGGCCCGGCGCTGATGGAATTGACCCTGCCGGTTCTCCGGCTGGAAGGCGCCCGGAACTATGCTGAACTGACCGAATCCCAACTCCGGCTGGTGACCGTCCTCGTCGGCAGCGCCACGGTTTTACTATTCGGCGCAGCGGTGGAAATGCTTGGCTTTATTCCCTGTCTAGTTGCGGCATTGCTTTTCGCCTTCGCTCCCCTGCCCGCTTACTACAGCCGCTATTTCATCCATGAAACAGTATTCGTGGCCGCGACCTTGGGTTTGATTGTGGCGGGCGGGCGCGCCTGGCAAAAATGTTTCCCGCCCGCCGCCGCGCTCGCCGGATTTTGCACGGCAGGCATGCTCGCGTGCAAGGAAACCGCCGGACTCCATTTCGTTGCCCTTGGGCTGGCAGTCGCCCTTGGCTGGCGGCTGCGGGCTTTGGGTAAGATCCCACCAGTTCGAATCTGGCTGACCGCCTTAATCAGCTTCTTGCTCACCGGGATTTTACTGTTTACCTGGGGCGGACAAAACTGGTCGGCGCTGGCCGATTTGATCCGCGCCGTGCCGCATCTGGCCGCCCGCGCCAGCGGCGAAGGACACGAAAAACCCTGCTGGTATTATCTCGGGCTGTTGGCGGGCGGTTGGTCCGGCGCGATCATTCTGGCGCTGGCCTTGCTGGGGATCTTCCGCGCGACCGGTTCGTTCCTCCGACTCTCCCTGGCCGCCTATGCCATTTTGATTTACGGAGTTTATTGCGTCATCCCCTACAAAACTCCGTGGCTGGCATTGAACTTCTGGCTGCCGATTTCGCTGCTGGCGGGCTTCGCGGTGGAGCGGCTCTGGCTGGCAACCACCAAGCCTTCCCTGCGTGCCGTTATTTTGTCTGGCGGCATAGTAATAGGTTGTCTCGTTGCTCACGACACGCGCGAACGGGTTTTCCTCAACCCGATTGCCGAGAAAAATCCCTACGCCTACTCGCACACCACGGATGATTTGCTTGGCCTGCCGGTGCGGTTGGACGAACTGTCACGCCAGAACAACCTTTCGTCGCCGCGCATCGCCGTCATCGCAAAAGATGCGTGGCCGCTGCCCTGGTATCTGCGGCAATTTCCCGCGGTCGGGTATTGGCAGCCCGGCCAGGATCCGGGCGCAGCGGATTTTTATATCACCACGACGGATGTGCCCGACGCGCTGGCGGAAAAACTAAAACCCTTCCGCCCGGAATTCTTCGGCGTCCGCCTGAATGTGCTGCTGATTTTGTGGACGCCGCCGAAAGCTGAAGCCGGCCATGAGTGAACCGGCGATTCATGTTTTCCACCACAACGCGATGGCGACACAGTTTCAGGTGCGCATCGCGGGCGAGGAGAAGACCTACGCCGCGCAAACGGCGCAGGCGGCATTTGCGGTGACGGACGAGCTAGAGGCGCGCTTGAGCCGGTTCCGCGCGAACAGCGAGATCAGCCAGATCGCCCAGTTGTCGCCGGGCGAGAAGCTGCGCCTGAGCGAGCCCGTCTTTGCCTGTCTGGAGGTCGCGCGGCGGATGGAATTTGCCACGCGCGGCGCGTTTTCCGTGACGGCTTCCGCCTTGCGAAATCAGCCGACCAAGCCACTGTGGGCCTTGGTGCCGGCGGAACTCGCCATTCGCTGCGACAGCGGCCGGCTGGAATTCGACCTTGGCGCGATCGGCAAAGGCTTTGCGCTCGACCGCATGGCCGAAGTCCTGCGCGAATGGGATTGCCCGGCCTTTTTGCTGGTGGCCGGCGGCAGCAGCATTCTCGCAGGCAACGCGCCGGCGGGAACCGCCGGCTGGGATTGCGGCCTGGGCGAAAACAACTCCCCGCGCCGCCACCGGCTGGCGCTGGGATCGTTGAGCGGCTCCGGGCTCGCGGTGAAGGGCCAACACATTTTTGATCCCCGCACCGGCCTGCCCAGTTCGCGGCGCAACCGCGCCTGGGCGCTGACTTCCGCCGCCGCGGAATCCGACGCGCTCTCAACGGCGTGCATGATCCTGGATGAAACGGAGCTGCTCGACGTGGTCCACCGCAACGCCGACTGGCTGGTTTTTCTCCAGGAAAAAGAAGCGTGGCGGCAGCTGGGCAAACGCCCGGCTCCGCCACTCGTGTAAGCTTTGTCAAACCGGGCCGGCCGGTGCGCGTGCGCGCCGTCCCCGGCTGACCGGCTGGCGAGCCCCGCCAACTACTCACTCTTCGCCGCCAGTTGCACCGGCTTGTAGCCGCCACGCGATTTGAAATACAGAATCAGCGCGATGTAGCAGGCGAGCATGAACGCGGGGAACAAGGCCATCTTGCCGAGCGCGCTGAACTGGCCGGTGGTCGTGGCCGTCGTGATTTCCGCCTGGGCTTTCTCATCCGTCACGGCGGCGCTCTTCACGGGATCAATGGCCTGATATTTGCCGAGCAGATAGTTCTTCTCCACCGTGACGGTCTGGTAAATCGCGGGATTGCTCGCCTGCAATTTCTGCGTGGCGGAGGTTTCCTGCAAATAGCCGATGAACGGGAACCCGAGAATGCCCACCGCCAGCATGCCGATGCCGCCCATCGCATTGAGCGTCAGCGCGCCGCCTTTCGGGCACTGTTCCGAGGTCAGGCCGAGCATCGTCGGCCAGAAGAACGTCTTGCCGACCGCATACAGCGTGGCGGCAGCAAAGATGACGAGCATGCCCGTGCCGTTGGTTTTGGAAAGCGCCGTCAAGCCGGCCACCGCCAGCGTCGCGCAGGTGGCCAGCAGTCCGAGGGGAGACAGCTTATGGATGAGGGGCCCGGCGCAAAAGCGCAGGAGCATCATGATCGCCGACGTGTAAACCAGCACCCACGCGGGATTGTGACCGGCGGCCTTCATCGGCGCTTCCATGAGCGAGCTGATCCAGCCGTCCGTGCCCAGTTCGGTCGTCGCCAGGGGCATCATGATCAGGATGAGAAACGCGAGGATGCCGCGGCCCAAGGATTTGGTGACCACGGCGAAGGCCGCCACGACCACGCCGGTCAAGCCCCAGACCACGCCGGCACTCCAGCCAAACACCTGGCCGAGCTGCGCGAACACCAGGCCGAAGCCCACAAACGCGCCGACGGCGCCGAGCTCCTTCAGCATCTCCACGTAACCCACGCCGGCCTGCTCGCGTTCGCTCCGGGGAAACTTCACCCCGATGAGAATGAAAAAGAAGGTGAACGCGGGAATCAAGATGAGCCCCAGCGTCAGGCGCCAGTCCGCATTGTTCGCCAAGCCGATGGTGCAGAGCCCGCCCAGCACCAGCCCGCCGGGCCAGCCCGCATGCAGGCGGTTGAGCCATTTCGTTTTGTCCGTGTTGAACATCGTGGCGACAATGGGATTGGCGTAAGCCTCCACGGTGCCGTTGCCCAGGCCGAGGATGATGCTGCCCCAGTAAAGCAGTTGATACCCGTGTTTCTGACCGGCGATGAGCGCGTCGCCCGTCACGCCGTGGATGCAGCCATAGGCCGCCACCGCCATCGCCGTGTAAATGAGATAGCTGGCGAAGGAAAAGATCATCGCCACTTTGTAGCCGATGCGGTCGATGAACAGGCTGAACAAAATGATGCTCACGCCGAACGGCCAGATCCCCGCGCCCTGCAATTCACCGACGGACACCTTGTCCAGGCCGAAGTCCGTCACGAATTGGCCGCCGCACAAAATCATGCGGCTGATGAAGGCGTAGCTGGTGGTGATGAGGGCGATGAAACAGCCCCAGAAGAGAACTTTGTCGTGTTTGTTATTCATGGGAAATATGAGGGACAATGCTCGCAACGGGCAAAAAAGAGTCAACGGCAAAGTGCGTTCTCCCGTCGATAATATGGTGGTTTGACTGCCTTGAAATAAAAAACTTTCTCCCCGCAAAAATCGGCTTTGCACCCGGCGACGACAAAACGCTTTCATGCGGCAAGCCAGCTGCAGTCCTTCGTGCACCTGACTTTGTTACAGCCCACTGTCCCAATTTCAATTCCGGCACCGATTTAAAATCCTCGCATCAAGCAAAAGAAATTTCAGGAACCACAAGATTCTGGCCAAAAGGTCAAGTCGGAGAAGCCTTTCCTCGCCTTCCTGGCCGCCATTTACCAAATCATAACATTTCAACAAACGCGCGCCACTTCCACGCCAAGGAGTTTTCCCAGCTTGTCGAGCTTGTCCGCGATGTGGCCCACGCCCACCGCGCAATGATGCGCCGGGCCGTGGGCGTTCCAATCGTTCACAAATTTCCGCGCGCCGATGGCAAAACGATAGCGACTGTTCGTGTTGCCAATCTCGAGAATCGGGCCGGGCACGGATGCGCCCTCGGCAACGAGCAGTTTCAGTTTGCCGTCCTTGGTCTCCACGACGGACAGACACGTCACCGGTCCATGCTTCACCGACATCTCCACTGACAATCCCCTGCCCACTTTGCCATGATACACTTTGAGCGGACGCACCTTCGTCCTGCCCTCGGCGATCTTGATGTGGCCCGGGCCGTCATGCCCCATCAACACCACGTCATCCGCAAAATCCATCGCGTAGTACTCCGTGAACGAACCGCCCACGCCGAACGTGTCCATGATCTTCATCGCCTGCGCGTTCTTCACTTCATATTCGCCGGCCACGGGAATCCCGCGCGCGGTGAGCAGCGAATTGCCCAGGATGATCGAACTGATGGCATCCTCGTTGTCCACGTTGCCCGTGCCCATGTAATAATAGGCGAGCGAACCGAGATCATGCTCCTTCACCAGACGATCGAGCGCCACGGACGTTCTCGCGGCCCGCGCCAGCTCCGCTTGCGAACAATCCGCTTGCACCGCAAAAACCTTTTTGAACTTCGCCACCCGCTCCGCGATCTGTTTTGCATTCACGTCGCGACGCAGCGCGGCGAGTTCGTCCACCTCCACGATTTCCAGGTGGCCGCCAAACGTGGCGCATTGCAGCGTGGTGTCCGAATAGATGTCGAGCATCCCGCCGTAGTAATGCCCCATGAGGCCGAGGCGATTGTGAAACATCGTATGCGCCACGCGCGCGGCTTCGATCCACGCGCCCACTTCGTTCCAGCAAACCGGATCATCCTGCAGCATCCCGGTGACCTGGTGGAAATCAATGCCCGCGCGGTTGAACACGTTGGCGATCTCCGGCACCGGACACGCCGCGCAGGAGGCCAGCCAGTCGCCGGTCATCGCCGTGCGATCGCCCATCGCATTAAACTTCGCATAGCCGATCGCCGCCGTGGGGGACAGGTTCAAGATGATGACGGGCACTTTCGCGCGCTGCACCACCGGCAGCACGGTGGACGACAGCGCATACGTCGTGACGTGCAGAAAGATCACATCCACATCCGCCGCGCGGAACTGATGCCCCGCCGCCAGCGCCTTCACCGGATTATCAATCAGGCCGAGGTTCACGACCTCGACGCCAGGTCGCTCCAGTTTTTTCTGGACGGTGCGGACATAGCCTTCGAGGCGCGGCTTGAGCCCCTTGAATTGCGGCCAATAGGTGTCGAGGCCGATGCCGAACAAACCGACGCGGAGTTTATGTTTCATAGGAGAGATAAATACTGAATTGAGCTCACGCAACACACTCGGATAAGTTCCCCGCCCCGGTTCGTTTGTTTGGTGTATTTCGTGGTTGATGATTCGGTTTCTTCAGCCCGAAATCAAAATGGTGTTTGCGTATTGCACCGTGTCGCCGGTGCGGATGAGGCCGATGGCGTGCGGCACACGCTTTTTGAATTCCACGTGCGGCTCATACGTCGTCGGAACGCGCTTCAAGGCGCGGGCGAACTGCTCCTGAGTGGTCTTGAAATTATTCTTCAGAAATTCCTCCGCCATGTATGCCTGCGTGAAGTTGTGGTTCGCGCGCACGGCGGCGATGAGTTGCAACACCGACGGCAGATTGTCCACCACCGAGATATCCACCGTCTCGATCATCGGCCAGAACGGAAAACCGCGGTCGGCAATAACGAGCGCGTTGGTGTGACGGATGCGCGCAAGGAGAGATAGGATCTGAGGATTTAGAATGCCGTGATTGATCATGCGGCAATTTAGCGACGCGACGCGATGACGCCAAGAAACAAATCAGTGGCGACCGGTGAAACCCGCACGCCGCCCGGCTGCCGGCCGATCACATTCGCCCCGCGATATCGATGCTCACGCTCTGGCGCGGCGTTGAGGCTTCGCCGCTGGCCGGCGCGGGCTGCGGCCGGCTGCGATAGTCCGCCCACCACGCCACGCGCTCCGCCGGTGTCCACGCCAGCGCGAACGGCGTGGCCGCCAGCAGTGCACGCAGTTCCTTCGCCGATTGCGGGCGGTTTTCTGGCGCCACAGCCAGACAGCGCAGGATGATTTGCTCCAACTCCGCACTGATGGCGAGGCCGGCCCGCGCGCTGGGCGGGATGGGCCGCGCGGACAATTGTTGTGCGTGAATCTCCGTGAGCGAACCGCCGTCGAACACATAATGGCCGCCGGTCAGCAGGTAATACCCCAGCGCCCCCACGGAATAAATATCGCTGCGCGGATCGCTGTGGGCGGAACCGTCGAACGCCTCCGGCGGCATGAACCACGGGGTGCCTTCGATGGTGTCCTGCCGGGTGAGCGGGCCGTGCTCGCCCTGGCCGCTGCGGTAGTCGCGCACCAGGCCGAAGTCCAGCACCTTGACGCAGTCGGGCATCCCGCCGCGGTCGCAGAGGAAAATATTTCCGGGCTTGATGTCCCGGTGGATCAGCCCCAGCTCATGCGCCTCGGCCAGCGAGTCGCAGACCTGCATGAGGACATGCACCACGCGGCCTTCCGGCAGCCCGCCATATCGCGCCGTCAGGTCATGCAAATTGAGGCCGCGCAGATATTCCATCGCGTAATAAAAGATGCCCTCGGGCGTATGGCCGTAGTCATACACCTGGATGGTGTTGGGATGCGTGAGCTGGCAGGTGAGGCAGACCTCCCGCTGAAAGCGCTCGATGGCCGCGGCGTCCGCGCGATCGGGCAGCAGCAATTTGACGGCAGTTTCCCGGCGCATCAGCGCGTGCCGCGCCAGATACACCACGCCCATGCCGCCCTCCCCGATTTTTTGCTCCAGCGTATATTGGCCGAGCTGTTTGAATTTCAATTCCGCCTCGTCCAGGCGACGCTGGAACGTGACGTTCGCGCAGGAAAACACAAACATCCCGACCGCGCACAGCAGCAACATGAGCGTCAGCGAGATGAACAGCCATTCCAGCAAATGAAGCGGCCGATACGCGTCACTGGCGTCAATCTGCGTCGCCACGCCGAACCCGAGCTGCGGCAGCCAGCGCCACGCGCCCACCACGGGCACCCCGCGATAATCCCGGCTCGGCTCCAGATCCTCGCCCGATTCGCCGGCGACCGCGTCCTCCACCAGCCGGATGAGCGGATGCGGTTCCTCCTCGCTGGCGGCCGGCCGGTAGCCCTGCGTCAGGTCGCCGCCGGGATCACGCAGGCGGATATTCAACGCGGAACTTGCATTGGTGACCGCGAGCAAGCCCAGCTCATGCAATTGCCGCTCATACCGGCTCCGCGAAATCAGCAGGCCCGTCTGGTCGAACGCATAGGTTTCCCCCGACTCCCCGGCGCGCGCCACCGACAGAATGCGAGAAAACTCATTGTCCGGATTGATGACCAGCGCCAGCGCGCCGACCACCGAATCATCCGGCAACCGCAGCGGCGCGGCCACCTGCATCAACGCCGCATCGCCGCGACGGCCGGGCTTGCTGGCCGCCGGCAGCCGGTTTTTCCGGTGACTCAACGCGTTCGTTCCCCCACCGGCCCCGCCAAACCGGAGCGCCCGCCGTTCCCGCAGCAGTTCCGGCTTGTAAGGCGTGATCAGCACGGGCTGCGTTGTGCGGAACAATTCCGCGAACTGGTTCGTATGCGCGTCAAAAATCGGCAGCGCGCCCGCCAGCCAGTTCCGCTCGGACGTCGCCACCACCGTGAAGTTCGTGTTAACCACCTGGGCAATGTCGTAGCCCATCACCTCGAGCCGCTGGCGCAAATAATTGTCCAGCCGCTCGGCATCGAAGGCGCGCGGCAGCCGGGCCGGTGGATTGGTGAGGATTTTGGCGCAAAGATTGCGGACCGCCGGCTCAGTGGCGAGCGCGCTGGCAAACTTGAGCTGGTTGGTCGTCCAGATTTCCAGCGCCGTGACGTTGGCATTGAGCGTGCCGGCGAGTTGCGCGCGCAACTCCTGCCGGATGGTCGCGCGCACGCGGCCCTCGCCCCACCAGCCGAACAGCGCCACCAGCGCGGCGATCAGCAGCGGAAACACCCACACCGGCAACTTGAAACGTCCATACATTGCGAACAGAGACGCTAGTTTGCCGCCGGTGGTTTCGCGAGAATGAATCCGCCGGATAAACCGCCAATCACGCCACCACGCCGCGCCAAACGTAAAATCTTCGCCCCCCGCCCTCGCCCCCCACAAAGATGGCTTTCCGTCAGGGACCGATTCATACACAGCATGAGTAATTGAATCATATTGTCCAGCACCTGCACTTGTGCCTGCGTGGGTGGATCGCTGATGGTCGGAATCAAATCCGGCACGGTGTCCATGTTGCCAGTGGTGGCGGTGCCAATAACCATGGCTCATGCCCCCCGCAGCGGACATCGCGACAATCAGGTCTTTCAAGCCGCCAAACTGGCCGCGCCATTCCGCCGCCAAATGGGCGAATGGGATATTGGTATTATTGGATCGGATGGCATAATAAATTGAGAATTAAGCCACCATAAAACAAATCCCGGATAATTATGGCTGTTCTGATTAGCCAAGGCACAAACACAAATACCCACCCTCCAAATGTAAACTAGCTACTGAGGCGCGATAAAGAATGGCCAGATATTAATGTTGGATCGTTTAGCGGTTGTTGCCGCACCGCTTGGCAGGAAATCACTGGAACACTTTGTATTAATCAGTGAGCCTTGAAATTTTTCAAGCAGCGGTTAAAAGCTGCCGTCTCCCGCTGGCTGACTGGAATGACCTCCTTGAATTCACGCAAATGTATCCGCGATTTGCCGGTCGGATCTTTCTCCACAAAATCAAGATGCTCCAGATTGATGATTGCCTGCCGGTGCACTCGCACAAATTGTTCGGCAGGCAGTTCCTTTTCCCATTGTTTCAGCGGCTTCCGGAAGAGCAGATGCTCATCCTTCCCCCAATACACATTGGAGTATTCACCGTTGGCCATCAAAGCCTTAACCGCAGAAAGCTTTAGATATTGCTGTCGGTTGTTGTTTTTGACGAGCAATGAAGTCGGCAGGTTTGGGGGTGTTATTTTGGGTGCGGCCGATTTCTTGGTGGCCAACGATTGCCGAACGCGTTTAATAATCTGATTCTGTTGCTCGACCGGCTCGGTTGAGCCATCCGCCAGCCAGCGGACTTCGGGATTTGATTGGTTTAAATCGTGTATAATGCCAACAAAGTATTCCGCCGCCTGTTCAATTTGCCGATCGAGTTGTTGCACCTGTTTCTGCCGCCGCCCCAGGCGCGCGTTGACCGCCTCGAGGATTTCCGGAAGTTGTGCTGGTTTCGTGATGAAATCGTCCCCGCCCAGATTCATGCTGCTGCGGATCTGGCTGCGATCCGTGCAACCGCTGAGATAAATGATCGGCACCTCGCCGAGCTGATTGTCTTTGCGCAATGCCGACACCACGCCTTGCCCATTCAGGACGGGCATTTCAAGATCGCAGAGAATCAGGTCTGGACTTGTCGATTTGGCTGCAAGCAACCCATCATTGCCATTGGCTGCGATCGTCGCTTCGTGTCCCTGCCGCCGTAAAAATTCACTCAAAACCCGGCAGATCTGAGGGTCGTCATCAATGATTAGAATTTTTGCCATCTAAGCGGTTTGAGGTTTCAACAGTCTCAAAGATTTGGATGGAGTGCAACTTAATACAAATGCCGATCACCGCATGTTCCGCGCCATCCAATTTGCATAACGACATCAAGTCGGTGCCCCCGCGCCGTCTGTGCCTTGAGCGCAAAGATTACGCCGCTGCCTGCTGGGTGCCAACGGCGACAAGAGGGCGAAACCGTCGAGCTGAGCGATGTTAGGCAATGGCAGCCCTGATCGCCGGCGGGTTTATTGTCTAGACTCACTGCTCTTCAAGGTGATTTAGGCCAATATATGCTGGCAATAAACGGTGTTTCGCCGTTTTATAAAAGTATTTCAGACCTCACCCAGCCGGACCTCAAACCTCAGCAAACCCTTAATAGTGAAAACCGCCCTGATTTCATTTTTTCTGCGACCTAACCGATCGTTGCTCAAATGTCATTACGCGTTGTCACTCAGCTCGATCAGGCTTCGTCCTCATCTCGGCTTGCTTGACCGGTTGGCGTTATAGCCAGCAAGAGTGTTGCTGGCTAATCCTTGGCCTCAGGCTGGCGGCGCCGCTGCGGCTAAACTGGCCGTGGTGATTTTGAGTGCAGCGCATTGGGCTGCCCAGGCTTCTGCCGTGATCTCACCGTTTTTCAAGGTAATTAGCAAATTGAATGGCTTCACACGCTGGCCATTCAAAACAACGGAGATGTCATCCCCAGGCGCAGCGTCCAGCTCGCCGCCTCGTTGAATGAGCAAGAGCGCAAGTGCCGCGCCCACAGTGGCGTTGGCCAGCCCCTCGGCATTTTCCACATCGGGCTTTTCGTTCGCATAATCCACCAGCGTCTTGCCAAACCCTTTCGTATCGGCGACTAGCTTGGGCAGAGCTTCCGGCGTGACATCTTTGAGACCGACGCTGTTCATTTGAACCAGCTTGGTCCATTGCGGAACATATACCTCCGCGCCGACCTCTTTCCACCCGATGGGTTTTAACTTGGCAGCTTTATCTCCCCCGGCTAGCTGGGAAATCAATGACCGCTCCAGCGCCGGCACATCTTCCAACAACGAAACCGCGGGCAGATCTTCAGCCATATCCGGTCCGGCTGGCAAGCTGGCGACGGCGGCAATGCGTTCTTTCAGCGGAGGATGGGTGTCATACGGGTCAGCCTTGCCATGGGTCAGTTGTTCTTCCAGATGTTTATCCATCTTTTTTGCGATATTATCGGAGGTGGAAAATTGGGCGAACCCATCCACAAGCGGCGGCAAAAAACCCGCATTCAAAACCGGTGCGCATTCGCTGCGCCAGTAAAAATCATAGGCTGGGGCAACTTTGTGGATGCTTCGCAGCCCGTCCGCGAGGGGTTTGGCGCCCACTGTGCGCGCCGCCAGTTCGTCCGCCACAAATTCTTGCCGGCGCGAGACGGCGTGTGTAATGCGCAGGAATAAATTACCATACCACAGGAACGGTTTTTGCAGCCACGAGCCATTGCCCAGAGAATTCAATGTGCGCCCAATGGCTCCGCGCGTCTTGTATATCCACGGTCCGATTTTCGTGTCGCCACCGTGATAGTGGCCAAACTCGTGGGCCAGCACCGCGCTAAATTGCGAACAGGTCAGGATACGCATGAGCGGCAAGCCCAAGCCCATCACCCGTCGGCTGCCAAAACCCATGATGCCACCCCGTTGCATCACCCAGGCATTCACGTCCGGGACCAAATAAACCTCGGCCGGCATGGCCTGGTTGGTTCCCTTAGCCACGGATTCAAGCGCTTTGAATAGCTTCGGATATTTATCCGGCGTTAACAGCGGCCCGGGCGCGAGAAACCTGTCGAAGCGTGGCAAAACCGCCCATAAAATCGCGACGCCACCAAGGATACAGATGATGGCTAGTTTGGGAGTGATCCGGTGGGCATAAACCAATTCCGCGTAAGGAATCCATAACAACCCCGAGGCAATGCCCAGCGCCAGCAGATAAAATCCAATCATCAAGACCACTGCGAGAACTGCCCTGCCAATGATAAATGAAGCCTTCATAATCCTATATCTTTTTAGGTTAGCATCGTTTGTATTCCCATTGCGTTTTTAGCAGAGCCGTGCCTCGCTTGCCAAGCAGTTTCGCAAAGAGGAATTTGCAACAAACTCACCGGTTTATTCACCGGCGCGTTTCCGATTTGCCAATGCAAATCTTTAAAATACTCTTGGCGGCCATGGCAAACGCATTAAATGGATTGTGATTCGGGCTTCTATAATGAAAAAAGATTCCGCTAATGGCGTTTGGGACAGAAGCCTCGGGGATTCCCCCGGCCACGTCCGCCCCCATTCAGGGTTGGCTTTTGGGAAATTTTTTACCTTTATCCTTTGCCTGATCGGCCTTTTCTTAGGTGCCCCCGGTTCGGCTATCGCCCAAACCGTGCCGCTGGGACCGGGTAATCACACTCGCACCCTGATGATGGGTTACCTGCAGCGATCCTACCTCATCCACATCCCGAAAGGGCACAACCTTAAATTGCCAACCCCCGTGATCCTGGCCTTGCACGGTGCGGCAATGAACGCCCAGCTCATGGAGGAGTTTTGTGGCTTGGATGAAACCGCTGACAAAGAGGGGTTCATCGTCGTTTATCCCAATGGCACCGGCGCCGGCGATCTGCTGATTTGGAATGCCGGCGGCCTTCAAGGATTGCTGGCCGAAGGGGACACTGACGATGTTGCCTTCATCGACCAGTTGCTAAACGATCTCGGCACCCTTGTCAAAGTGGACGCCAAGCGTGTCTATGCCAGCGGCATGAGCAATGGCGGTATGATGTGCTACCGGTTGGCTGCAGAATTGTCGAAACGTTTCGCCGCCATCGCGCCGGTGGCCGGGACCATCGCCATCGACGAGAGCAAACCCAAGCAACCCGTCTCGGTGATCCACTTCCACGGCACGGAGGATAATCTGGTGCCTTTTGCAACGAGCGCGAATAATGTGCAATCATTTTTGCGGTTCAAGGGCGTGGCCGACTCGATCCAAACCTGGGTGAAGCTCGACGGCTGCCGGCAGCAACCGAAAACCGATATCCTGTCCAAAGCCGGCGATGAGCTGAAAGTGACCCGCCAATCTTACGCCGGCGGTAAGAACGGTTCAGAAGTCGTCCTGATCACCATTCAGGGAGGTGGTCACACTTGGCCGGGGATGGAATCCATGGTTGGCTTTCTCGGCAAATCCGCGTTGAATATCTCCGCCAACGACCTGATGTGGCAATTCTTCAAAAAACACAAGCGCAAGTGATCCCAATGATTTCATGATCTGGATCTAGTCGGCTTCATCAACGCCCTGCCATTGGCAATCAACGAGCTGAAGGCGCCCAGAGTGCCAACGCGCGTGGCGTTCGCCGAGAACCTGACGCACTCCAAGGCGAAATTTCCTCAGCTCTTTTGATTCATCGCCCTGCTCCTCGCCTCGAACCGCACGGACAGCCTCGTAGGCTTTCAGGCCATACGAAGGCTTTATTTACAGTGCACGAAGATGCGCAGATGTTTGGATTGGTAACTGCCGGCATTCGCCGAGAAGGTCCAGTCCAGGTTGCCTTCGGGTGCGTTGCCGATGCCGATGTCCGCCCGCTGACCTTCGCGCCAGTGATTTAAAGCAAACACGGTCTGCCTGGCGTCATGGTTATGCACCTGCATGGAACCATAGCCATCGGCCGGCTCGGCCAATTCGTCCCCAAAGTCAAAGGCTGCGGAAGATGCGTTGGGCACTTTGGCCGCGTTGTTGGGCCCGTAGTTATTCGGCCAGAACTCCAGACAGCCGCCGTTCAGGTTGGTGCCGGTCACAAGGTTCTTCACATCGGAGTAGATGTTCAGGTGGGCGACGCTTTGCTGGAAACGGATGCCGGATTGAACCGATGGCACACCAATCTTATCGAGAGTGTCGGTAAACGCGTCCATCGAAACATACACATCCTGCGGGGCACCGGTGGCGTCTTCGAGTTCCAGGCAATACGCGATGCGATCAAAAGGCCCCTTGATCTGGCTGCGATTATCTAGGTCATAGCGAAGGTCCGGGCCGAGTTTGGCCAGATCTAAGTCGTAAACCAATTTGTAGTTCTTGGCCTCGGGCACATGCATGGCCAGCCAATCGCGTTTGGGGATGTTGCCGGCACGGAACGCACCGGCGGGCAGTCCGGCACCGTTCTGTAAATTGGGTTCGGCCAGTTGGCTCCAGGCAAAACGCATGGCCACCGGATGTTTGACCTCCGGGCTCGACAGCACCACCGCAGTTCCGTCAACGCGGGCTTCGGCTTTAACGAATCCCCCTTCATCGGCATCAATGATCTCAAACCAATTCAGCGGCTGACCATCGCGACTGACCAAGCCGCCATCAGCATGATCAAACCGGACGCGCAGGGTGTTGCCAGCGGGGGCCAGTGACGAAAAAGTCGGACCGGAATAGACCACACCCTCTTGCCCATACGTCCGGGCCAGAGCCAGCAGCGCCAGGCGACGACCGACTTCCTGCTTGTTCTTGGGATGAATATCCCGAAGGTTGCCGATGTCGTTGATGACCGCCATGCCGGCGTTCGGGATTTCCCTGGCCGCTGCGGCCTGGCCTTCCCACAGTTCAGCGAGTTGTTCCGGTCGGTTGCCATAATTGAAGGGGGCGATTTGGGCAAAAAGGAAGGGAAACTCACCTTCGCCCCACAATTGCCGCCAGCCGCAAATCAAGGCTTTCATCTTCTCGGCGTAAAGCATGCCTTCGCCGTTGTTCGCCTCGCCCTGATACCAGATCGCGCCGCGAATCCCAAACGGCTGCACCGGATGAATCATGCCGTTGTAGAGGGCCGTTGGATTCTGGAGGTCGTGCGGCGGCAGCAGTTCCGGCGGATAAGCTGGCATGGCCGGCACAAGGGCGGAGTTCGTCAGGGCGGTGCGGGCCAGGGTCAGCCACTGTTCCGTTTCGCCGAGGAACTGTTCTAGTTTCTGCTTGTGCGCGCTGCTGCCGGGATCGCCCAATTGCACGGCAGTATTCAGAGCCCTCAAAGTTGGCACGGCGGCGAAACCTTCAGGCGGCGTCCATGATTCGATGCGCGTGCCGCCCCAATCCGCGTCAATCAATCCGACGGGCACCTTCAACTTGCGGTGCAGCTCGCGGCCGAAAAAATATCCGGCGGCGGAAAAGCCACTCCAGCCGCCGGCGGCGATATTCTCCGGCGTGCAAACCTTCCAAGTGCCGCCCATGTCGGCCAGCGGCTGGGGTTTCCAGAGATTGGGAACCATCATGAGGCGGATATCGGGGAAATCGGCGGCGGCAATTTCTTGAGTTCCATGGTCCACCATCCCGACGCCCATCTCCATGTTGGACTGCCCTGAGCAAAGCCACACTTCGCCGACGAGCACGTCCTGGATTTCGCGTTTGGTGGTGCCGACCACCGTGAGGGATTGGGGCGTGGCGTTGGCGGGCAGCGGCGCGAGTTTCACCGTCCACTTTCCATCGGCGGCGGCGGTGGCGGAATACTTTTGGCCGGCAAAGGAAACCGTGACCTTGGTGCCGGGCGCATCCCAACCCCACACGGAGTTGGCTTGCTGTTGCTGGAGCACCATGTGGTCGCCAAAGACGGCGGGTAGTTTCAGCTCCGCCTGCAAGTTGGAGACCAGCACGAGGCTGCACGTGAGACCTAACCAGAGTTTTTTCATACGCATCAGGGAATTGAATTAAAAACAAACATGGGTTTTCGCGAACAGTTGAACAAGCACATTGTGCTGCTGGTGCGCAACTATCGGCAGAAGTTGTCCGCCCGATTCGAGCCTGTTATTGGAGTTATCCCGAACGTGATGCGGGCGGGCATGCGGTGGCAGATTAAATCCCTGAGCCGGCGAAACCATGAATCCAACGGGCCCAAATTGATTGCAGAACAGGAAGCTGAAGGTTGTAAGCATCGCGTGCTGTTGCAATGGTGCAGTCAGAACATGGGTAACACTTTTGGTTCAGAACATGGGTAACACATTCTGGTTATAGGTTACACTTTCCCACTTCACTTTGGCCAGCTTCCAAGCGGCCCGGCCGGGCCGCTTGGAAGCTGCTCGTTTCTGGAT
>CAIXPZ010000108.1 GCA_903921455.1 uncultured Verrucomicrobia subdivision 3 bacterium
GACCGCATCAGCATTCTGTTTGATCAACACACGAAAGGAGATCCGAAATGAAACAATACACTGCGATTCATGTTGGGACGCGCTGGGCAACGGAACACACCTGGGGCGTGATGGTGGAAGGTGTTGGCCGGCCTGGCGCTGAATTATTGTGCGTCGGCTGCACTCAAGCGCACGCCGAAGGCCTCGTCGCCAGACTCAACGGAGAACCTGAAAAACGGCGTCCCATCAAGATCGCCGCTGCGGCTGTCGCGGCGATGGTGCTGCTGATGGTGTCGGGCTGTGCTATCGCGCCGCTGAAGGGCGGTCATGCCAGCACGGTGAGTAAATCCACTCAAGGCATTGAGCAAGCCGTCGTGCAAGGCGACAACCCGGCACAAGCCTCGCGGCAGAATCAAGAGACCGTTCGCACCAAGTCTTACACCGTGCCGACTGGTTCTCGGCTGGTGGAGACGCGAGTGTCTGCCGACACGAGCGGAGCGCCCGCCACCAATGCCACGGCCCTGGTAATCAGCGCGCCGATGGCTGTGACCGAACATGAAGAGACGCGAGCAACTACGGAATTGGGAGCGGCTCAGAAAGACACGGCGCGCGAATTGAGCGCGAAGCTGGCGAGCCTCAAGGGCATTGTTTGGGTCGGCGTCGCCGTGTTCCTGTTCGGGCTGGCGACGATGTTCTATCCGCCGCTGAAACTCATCATCGGCAGTGTCACCACCAGCGCGGCGATCACTGTTGGCGGTCTAGCGTTGATGGTGTTGCCGACGCTGGTCGTGGGGAATGAACTTTTGATTTTACTTGGCGTTGGTGCCGCGGTGGGTGTATGGTTTTTCGCACACCGACACGGGCAGTTGCGGGGATTGGTGGATGCCGCAAAGCAAAAATCCACTGATGTTACCTGACCCTACCTGACACGGAAAAGTGTAATGATGAGTGTATGCTGTTCCTAAGTCTGATTTTCAAAACATCGATTATAGGTAACAAAGACGGCCCGAAAGTGATTTAGTTGCGAACATCGAAACCAGCCGTCTTATGATTCAAGTCCTGTCGTGGGCACCATATTTGACAACGGTTTTAATTCAACACCGGGTATTACCCCACCTAAGGCGATAACTTGTTAAGCCTCGAATTAATGCTTCACCCGGTCGTGTCACGACGCACTTGTTCTTTTTTCTCCTCCAATTCAGCTTGCAGCTTTTTCCGCTCATTAACGAGCTGATCGCGGAGTGACTCTTCTTTTTCAAAATCGGCGGCGGCTTTGGCAATCTCGCTATTCATGGCGATTTCGCGGCCGGCAATTTTGGCGGCATATTGAGAGTCCAACTCCGCAAGTTGCTTTTTCTGTTTGGCGGTAAGCTTCGTGGTCGGCGAAGACTTATTCAAGCGCTCCATCGCGAGTTCGTAGGCAGATTTCATGGTTTTCAGTGTATCTACCATCGCTCCTAAAGCATCAACTCTTTTTATTGGCAACAGTTTCTGGAAATCCCAGCACGACCAGACGCATCGCCAAATTGGCCCACCAAGCTGATATTGGACGCAGACGAGATTATTGGTTCTAATCCAATTCATTTACACTCCAGGGCCGGTTTCTAAAAATATCGTAACATGCTAAAAACAAGCATGATATAAGTATCATTAGAAATTGACACATTCCCCCCTGGTGTCTTACCGTGTCATAGCAACGGTGTCGCACTGAAATGTCTTCAGGCGTCAATCCACCTTGCCGCAGCAATCTTTAGATTCCAAGGCTCCTTATGAGTGGTAATGCAACAGCGGGTGTGTCGTCGTCTGGCGGCGCCAAAAAAATTTCGCGGATCAACGAAGTGGTCATCCGCATCGCGGGTAATTCGCAGGATGGCATCCAAGCCATCGGCGGTTTCCTCGCGCGGCTAGCGGGCCGCAGCGAGCAGGAGGTCATGACATTCATGACGATTCCTTCCACCATCTCTGGCGGACCGTCCATTTTTCAGGTGCGCATCGGCAGCGGCGAAGTGCTGACGTCCGGCGACGATGCGGATGTGCTGCTGTGTTTTTACCAGCATAGCTATGAGGGCCACATCAATTCGCTCAAGAAAAATGGCATCGTGCTTTACGATTCCGACCATGTGGTGCCGAAGGAAGAATGGCAGACGGATTATCACCATGTCGGCATTCCGATTTCCTCGCTCACCGTCGAAGCCATCGGTGGCACAGCCAAGGACAAGGGCAAAAACATATACTCCCTCGGCCTCATCGCCCGCATGTTTGACCTGAACGTGCCCAAACTGGAAAAGCTCCTCGGCGAACGCTTCACTGGTAAAGACCCGAGCATTTTGAACAACGCCATGGCGGCGTTTCACGCCGGCTATGCCAATTCGCCCAGCAACGTGTTGGAAACGTTTCAAATCACGGACAGCCAGAAAAAAGACGGCCATCAAGTCGTGATGAACGGCAACGAAGCCATTGGCTACGGCCTCATCGCCGCCGGCGTGCGCTTCGGTGCGGGTTATCCAATCACGCCGTGGACGGACATCATGGAACTGCTCCGGCGCGAACTGCCGAAATACGGCGGCTCGTTCATCCAGTGCGAAGATGAAATCGCCTCTGTCTCGATGGCGCTCGGCGCCAGTTTTGCCGGTCGCGTCGCCGTCACCGGCTCCAGCGGCCCCGGCATAGCGCTCAAGACTGAAGCTATCGGCTGGGCGGTCATGGCGGAAATGCCACTGGTCATCATCAACGTCCAGCGTGGCGGACCTTCAACGGGCATGCCGACAAACATAGAGCAGTCCGACTTGAACATCGCCATCAACGGCGGCCACGGCGACGCCCCGCGCGTTGTGCTCGCGCCGGCAAACGTGGAAGATTGTTTTTACATGGCCATCGAGGCGGTAAACATCGCCCGTAAATACAGCACGCCGGTGTTTTTCCTGACGGATCAGGGCATCGCCACACGCATCGAGGCTTTCACCGAGCCGAATCTGGAAAAAGTTTGTCAGGACATTTCGCCGGACCTCACACCGGTAGCCTCACACAAGCCTTACGATCTCGCCGCGAAAGATGGCGTCACCCAGCACGTCAAGCCGGGCACGCGCATCCTCGACGGGAAATATCCCATCGCCACCGGCCTCGAACACGACGAATACGGCCATCCGAGCGGTTCGCCGAAAGTTCACATGCTGCAAAACGCCAAGCGCCGCAAAAAACTGCAAGCACTCGGGGCCACGCTGCCGTTGCCAAAAATCTACGGCCCATCGGAAGGCAACGTGCTGCTCGTCGGCTGGGGTTCCACCGAAGGCCCGATCCGCGAGGCGGTGGATCGTTTCCGCGCCGCTGGCGACAGCGTTTCGGCAATCCACTTGCGCCACGTCAACCCGCTGCCAAACGGGCTGGAAAATATTTTTTCCGGCTTTCACCATGTTTTCGTCGTGGAAATGAACGACGAGGGGCTTTACGGCATCGGCCAGCTCGGCACAATTTTGCGTGCGCGCTATGCCGATCCGAAAATCCAGGGCATCAACAAGACCGACGGCCTGACTTGGAAGGTCAAGGAAATCGTCGAACTCGTTAAAGCCAAAGTGAAGAAATAATCTCAACCGCCAAAACTATGAGCCAGACTTTGACCGAAAAACCGATTGTTTCCCCCGCCGCGACTGAAACCGCCACCGGCGAACGCAAGGGGCTGACCAAAAAAGAAATCGCCGCCGACCACCCGACCTGGTGTCCCGGTTGCGGTGATTTCTCCGTCCTCGCCCTGTATTTCAAGCTGATTGAAAAGCGCAAGCTGTGGCACGAGAAGATCACCACCATCTCCGGCATCGGCTGTTCCAGCCGTTTTCCGTATTTTGTGCAGGCTCACGGGGCGCATTTCATTCATGGCCGCGCGCTGCCATTTGCCAGCGGGGTTTCGCTTTCGCGTCCGGATTTGCATGTGTTCGCCTTCAGCGGCGACGGCGATGCCTTCTCCATCGGCGGCAACCATTTCACGCACACCGCGCGCAAAAATATCAAGATGACGCTCGTCGTCATGGATAACCAGGTCTATGGCCTCACGAAGAAACAGACTTCGCCCACGTCGCCACTTGGTTTCAAGAGCAAGACCGACATCTGGGGCGCGGTGGATTATCCCATCAATCCCGCCAAACAGGCTATTGCGGTCGGAGCCTCCTTTGTAGCGCGCACCTCTGCCGCGAACCCGAACCACGTTCTTGCCATGATGGAAGCGGCAATGGACCACGATGGCTTCAGCTTCGTCCATTGCTTGAGCGAATGCGTGGAGTTTTACGAAGGCGCGTTCGACGTCGCCAATCCACGCAAGGGCGGCGCTTTCAATGAAGTGCCCAAAAACCACGACGTGACCGATGAACTCGCCGCCTATAAACTTGCTGGCGCGGATTTTCCCGGCAACTTCGGCGTGCTTTACAAGGTCAACAAACCCACCAAGAACGCCCGCGAAGCCGAGATCAATGCGAGTTTCCAAAGCAAATTCACCGGACTCAAAGACTGGCAGATTTTGCAGAAAACCTTCGACCGGATGAAATAAGTTTCCGGCCCAAAACCTGTTATTACCCACCCCGGCAAAAGCCGGGGTTTCTTTTGGGAGAAACGCCCCACGAAGTCGTGCCGGTTTCTCACAGACATATTGTTTTGGCAGGGGCAATCATCTCCCGCATGATGTTCCCAAGGGAAGCGACAGTTTGCGTGCCGCTTGATGTATTAGCCGGAGGTTGACGGGGCGTTCACAGCCCCAAGCGAAGTTAAAATTGAGATTTCTTTGTCCTGCGCCGGCGGCTATTTTCTACCCCATGTCTTCCATTTTTAAAGACGGAGAAGTGGTTGCTATGGCAGTCGCCAGCCAATCGCCATTTAAATTGACCCCATGGCCCACATTCACGAAAAAATTGATTTCACCGTAGCAATTTTCATTGTTTACGACGCGAAGGTTCTGGTCATTCACCATCGCAAACTTGGCAAATGGCTGCCGCTTGGCGGGCATATCGAACTGGACGAAGATCCGGAAATCGCCGCCCTGCGCGAGGCCAAAGAGGAAAGCGGACTCGACGTTGAATTAATTGGTGAGCGCCCGCCCACGACGTCGCCCGGCAC
>CAIXPZ010000109.1 GCA_903921455.1 uncultured Verrucomicrobia subdivision 3 bacterium
GTGCATCCCCGTCTGCCGGAGAATCTCCCGCCGGCTCACTCCTCCTGCCAACACTTTTTTGCTAATCTCAGCCCAGTCTTCCATATTGCGATACATGCTTCATTGTTAATGAAGATGCCGCACTTTTGAACCGCCCCGTCACACACATGACCCCGCCGCACTTTTCAGCCGCCGTTTACAGAAGCGCTGGAGGATATTTCGTGATCGTGAGTAATTCTTACGGCAGCGTTACGAGCCTGTTGGCCACCTTGACGTTGGTGCCATTCACCATCACCAATCAACCCGCGAGCCGGACCAACAACGCAGCAACTGCCGCCAGTTTCTCGGTGGTTTTGTCCGGCACCGCACCGTTCGCCTATCAATGGCAAAAGGCGGGAGTGAATATGACCAACGGCGGCGTGATTTCCGGTAGCACCACAGCAACGCTAAACATCAGCAGCGTCACGAACGGTAATGCCGGGGCATACGATGTGGTCATTACTAACTCTTTCGGAAGCATCACCAGCGCTGTAGCCACTTTGACCGTGGTGCCGCTTACGATCACTGCCCAGCCAGCCAGTCGAACCAATCTTTCGGGAACGAACGCATCCTTCAGCGTTTCGGCCAGTGGTTCGGGAACGCTGACTTACCAATGGCTGAAAGAGGGGGCAAGCCTCACCAACAGCACCCACATTTCCGGCAGCAAAGGCAGCGCGCTCACAGTGAGCAACATTCTGGCCGCTGATGCAGGCGTGTATTCTGTCGTCCTTACAAACATCTACGGCGCGGTGACCAGCAGCCCGGCAAATCTTACGGTGGTGGTGCCTCCGCAAGTTTTTACAGCAAAGAACGGCGCTGGTGCATTGCAGCTTCAATTGACTGCCACGCCGAATTATCCCTACGTTCTGCAATCAGCAACCAATTTGACCCCGCCCATCAACTGGCAATCCGTCCTCACCAATCCTACAGATGGAAGCGGCAACTGGCAGTTCATAGATACGAACCTGAATACAGGCCAAAAGTTCTATCGGGCCATGGGACAGTAAATTTTTGGCAGTCACGTCGCCGTCAGCAATGACAATTCAGTCTCCACCACGGACACCAATGGCGCGGACAGCCAGCGCTTCTACCGCGTCCGCCTCTGGCCGTAGCCGGAGCTGCCAGCTTGGTTCCAACGTCACCGCCGTTTCTGCCTGCTTCCTTCTGCCTTTGTTTTTCGATTTCCCGCTTTTGTCGCTTCGCGTCGTCGTTTAGATTCAGCGCATGGCTTTATTGCGGCGATGGCTTTTGATTGGTTCCGCGCTCGTGCTGGGCGGCGGGCCGCTGGTGGCCGCCAGCAAGAGCGAGGACCGCGCCTACGCGGCGGCAACGGCGGCGTTTCAAGACGGCAACTGGAATCGCGCGGCGGCGGAGTTCGCCCAGTTTGTCCAGCGCTACGCCAAGTCCGAGCGGGTGGCGCCGGCGGTTTTGTCGGAGGCGCAGGCGCAGTTCAAGCTGGGCAAATATGCCGAGGCTGGCGGCTTGCTGAAGGCGCACGCGGATAGCGCCGGCAGTTTGGCGGATGCCTACGCCTACTGGCTCGGCGAGGCGCAGTTTGCCGGCGGCGCTTACACCAACGCGGCGGAAACTTTTTCCGCGCTCCTAAAACATTTTCCCGATTCGCCCCTGCGCCTGACGGCGGTGGTCGAGGCGGCGGCGGCGTATGCGCAGTTTCCCGACTGGCCGCGCCACGACGCGCTGCTGGAAGCCACCAACGGCATTTTCGCCCGCGCGGCGCAGATTGATCCGGACAATGCGCTGGTCATCAACGGCCGGCTTTCGCTGGCGCAGTCGAAACTGGCGCAGGGCAATTTTGCGGCCGCCGGCAAATTTCTGGACTGGCTGAATCCGTCGCGGCTCGCGCCGGAACAGGACTGGAAGCGGTTGAATCTGCTGTATCAAGTAAAGCTCGGCGGGAATGACCTCGCGGCGGCGCTGGCGGTCACGACCAACCTGATGCTGTCGGCCAAAGATTCCGGGCAGGTTGCGGAAAGCGTGGCGATGCGGGCCACGGCGCTCGAAAAGATGAATCTCCCGGTCGCCGCCACCGAAGCTTGGAACGATAATCTGGCTGGCAGCACGCCGGTGGAACGCCAGCGCGAAGCGGTGTTGAAAATCGCCGCGCTCGCGGCGGCGCAAAACGAGGTGACCAACGCCGTCGCCAATCTGGAAAAGTTTCTGGCGAAATTTCCCAATTCCTCCGTTTCGGAAATGGTGCTGGTGACGCTGGGCGAATTGCGCCTGAAAGGTTTTCTGGCCACCGCGTCGGCGGAGGAGCTGGCGGCGGCCCAGACCAACTTCGACCAGTTCATCGGCGCGTTCACGAACAGCTCGCTGATCGGCAAGGCGTGTCTGGATCGGGGCTGGTGCAACTGGAATGCGGCGCAGGCGGCCGGCGACCCGAAGGTGGCCGCGCAGCGAATCACCGGCAGCCTGGTGGATTTCCGCGCGGCGGTGCAGCGGCTGCCGGTCTCGGAAGACCAGGCCGTGGCGAAATTCAAAACCGGCGACGCGCTGTTCCTGCTGAAAAAATTTGACGACGCGCGGCAGAATTACGAGGCGGTGCTGGACGGGTATGAAAACATCCCCGCCGTTGCGCAATCGCTCGGCGACCGCGCACTCTACCAGATCTTGCGGGCGGACATCGAATTGATGGACACGAACGGCGCGGCGGCGGCGATGGCGAAGCTGCTGGAGAAATTTCCCGCGAGCGCGCTGGCGGACAACAGCCAGTTGCTGCTCGGCGAGGCCTTCTCGGATTTTCGGATGCCGGAAAAGGCGCGCGAAGTGTTGCTGCCCTTTGCGCGGCAATATCCCGGCTCGCCGCTGCTGCCGCAGGTGGAGCTGGCACTGGCGCGGACGTTTGAACGCGAGGCCAACTGGCCGGCGGCCATCACGAATTACGAAGGCTGGATCAAAAAGCATGCGACGAACGAGCTGCTGCCGCAGGTGCAATACGCTTTGGGCCGCGCCAATGATCAGGCGGGCCGCGAGACGAACGCCTTCCAGACCTTCACGACGCTGGCCGCGCAATTTCCGGCAAACGACCTCGCGCCGCTGGCGCAATGGTGGGTGGCGGATCATTATTATCGCGCGGGAAATTTCGTCGGCGCGGAGACGAACTATGAAATTATTTTTCAGACGCCGGCGTGGAAAAATGCCACCAACCTGTTTTTCGCCGCGCAATTGATGGCAGGCCGCGCCGCCGTGGGGCGGCAGGGTTTTCCCGATGCGGCCAACCATCTGCTCCGGCTGCTGGCCGACACGAATTGTCCGGCCCCGCTGGCCACCCAGGCGATGTTTGCCTACGGCAGCGTGCTGATGCGCTGGGATTCGCCGGACACGAACCGGCCGTTTTTGAATTTCGAGACGGCGACCAATGTGTTTGCACAAATCATCATGGCCAACCCGGCGAACGAACTCGGCGCGCTGGCGGCCAGCGAACTCGGCGACTGCAACCTGCAATTGGGCGCGCTGGATGCGGCGACCAATGTTTATGCGCTGGTGGCGAATTCGCCGTATGCCAGCGTGAGCCTGCGCAGCCGGGCGCAGGTCGGGCTGGGGCGGGCGCTGGAAAAAAAGGCCGAGGTGGCGCCGCCGGAAGCCCGGCCGCCGCTGCTGGATCAGGCACTCCAAAATTATCTGTCGGTTTTTGAAACCAGCTATGGCCGGGGTCTGGGCGACAACGAATCCGCCGATGCTTTCTGGGTGAAAAAGGCCGGCTTGCAGGCGCTGCCGCTGCTGTCGGCGGGCAACTGCCCCACCAACTTTTTTACGCGGATGGAAGCGTTGCTCCCGCCGTTGAAAGAGGCTTTGGAAAAGAAAAAAGCTGCGTTGAAAAATTAAGGTTTCAATAAATAAACGCCGTTCCGCTTGCGCGGAACGGCGTTTTGATTTGGGCGGGAATCAAATCCAGTTCTTCTTCACCATCCACTGTTTGATCAGTTGCGTCAGGCCGACGTAGCAGATGAGCGTGATTGCCAGCAGCGGCCAGAACTGCCACGGCAGCGGCACGAAGCCCAGATACTGCGCCAGCGGCGAGAACGGCAGCAGCGCGCCGACGCCCATGATGGCGAGCGTGGTCATGGTCAGTTGCCAGCTCGCGCGCGACTGGATGAACGGAATCTGGTTCGTGCGGATGACGTGGACGATGAGCGTCTGCGTCATCAGCGATTCGACGAACCAGCCGGTGCTGAACAGGTGCGCGGCGTAGGTTTTATCCGGATCGGTAATGCTGGCAAATCGCTTGGCCAGTTCCAGATTGGCTGGGACGAGATCGAGGTTGCTGCACTTAAAATAAAACCACATCAAAAAATACGTCGTGTAGTCGAAGATGGAGCTGATCGGCCCGATGAATACAATGAATTTCGCAATCTCGCCCATCGCCCACGGGCGCGGCTTGGAAATGACGGCCGTGCCGACGTTGTCGGTGGGAATCGGCACCTGCGAAAAATCATAGAGCAGGTTGTTCGTCAAAACTTGGATCGGCTGCATCGGCAAAAACTTCAGCCACGCGCTCGCGCCGAGCACGCTGAACATGTTGCCGAAGTTCGAGCTGGCGCCCATGCGGATGTATTTCAAAATGTTCACGAACACCTTGCGGCCTTCGAGCACGCCTTCTTCCAGCACCATCAAATCTTTTTCCAGCAGAATCATGTCGGCGGATTCCTTGGCGATGTCCACGGCGGTGTCCACGGAAATGCCCACGTCGGCGGCGCGCAGCGCGGGCGCGTCGTTGATGCCATCGCCCATGAAGCCGACGACGTGTTTGTTCTTCTGCAACGCCAAGACGACGCGCTTTTTGTGCGTCGGCGAGAGGCGCGCGAACACATCCGTCGTCTCGACTTCCTTGCACAATTCTTCTTCCGTCAATTTTTCCACCTGGCTGCCGAGCAGGATTTTTTCCGCGTGGATGCCGACTTCGCTGCACACCTTGCGGGTGACGAGATCGTTGTCGCCGGTGAGCACTTTTACGGTCACGCCGTTTTGCCGCAGCGCGGTGATGGCCTTGGCGGCGGAATCCTTCGGTGGATCGAGGAACGCAAGGTAACCGGTCAAAACCAAATCGCTTTCGTCAGCTTTGGTAAAAGTGGTTTGCGCGCCGAGTTTTTTTGTCGCCACCGCGAGCACACGGAAACCGTCTTCGCTCAAATCATTCACCTGCTGCACGAGGTCGCCGACGAGAATCGGCTCCATCGGAAAAATTTCGCCGTCGCTTTCAAAGTGCGTGCATTTGGCGAACACCGCTTCCGGCGCGCCCTTGGTGAGCAGTTCGCGTTCACCGGTGGGCGACTCGATGGCCACGGACATCATGCGCCGCGAAAAATCGAACGGGATTTCGTCCA
>CAIXPZ010000110.1 GCA_903921455.1 uncultured Verrucomicrobia subdivision 3 bacterium
ACAACAGCGTGTTTTCGCGCACGCTCATCTGGGGTTTGCGCAACAGCAGCTACTTCGACATCACGCGCGAGGCGCACGGCCCGGCGGAAATTAACAACCTGCTCGCCGAGGGCACGGTGCAGTTCGCCGTGACCATCCCGGTGGATTTTTCGCGGAAACTGCTGCGCGGCGAGAAACCGGACTTGCTGCTCGAGGCCGACGCCACCGACCCGTCCGCCGTCGGCTTCGCGCAGGCGGCGGTGAGCCAGCTCGCCACCACCGTCATCAACCGCGACCTCACCGGGCCGCTCACGCGCCTGCGCGCGACCGCGCCGCCGTTCAACCTCGTCACGCACCAGCATTACAACCCCGAAAGCATCAGCCAATACAACATCGTCCCCGGCCTCATCGGCGTGATGCTGACCATGACCATGATCATCATCACCGGCCTCGCCATCACGCGCGAACGCGAGCGCGGCACCATGGAAAACCTCCTCTCCACGCCCGTGCATCCGGCTGAAGTCATCATCGGCAAAATCATTCCCTACATCATGGTCGGCTATGTGCAGGTGACGCTGGTGCTGCTGGCGGCGAAATTCCTGTTCGACGTGCCGTTCATGGGCAGCGTGCCATTGCTGGTGGCGCTGACGTTTTTGTTCATCGTGGCGAACCTCGCGGTGGGCATCACCTTCTCGACCATCGCCAAGAACCAGTTGCAGGCGGTGCAGATGGCGTTTTTCTTTTTCCTGCCGTCGCTGCTGCTGTCCGGCTACATGTTTCCGTTTCGCGGGATGCCGGGCTGGGCGCAGGATTTGGGCGAATGCCTGCCGCTCACGCATTTTCTCCGCATCGTGCGCGGCATCTTGCTCAAGGGAAATGGAATTGCCGAATGCGTGCCCGACCTGTGGCCGATTGCGCTGTTCGTGGCCGTGATGCTGACCATCGGCATCAAACGCTACCGGCAGACGCTGGATTAAAGCCCGCTTTAGCCACAGATTCACACAGATGAAACACAGATGAAGAACGGCGAAAAACGCCCCTTTACGGGACTGGTCAACGGGGTGCCATCGGCGGGCTGTTGGTGGCAATGTTGTTAACAGAGTTCGTATTCTGCAACTCTCCCAATGACGGCGTAACGAGCCAAAAGTGGCTCGTATCAGAGCCAATTCCGGCAGCACCGTGCCACTTTATTGTTTCCTTCGACCAGGCTTCAGTGCCGGCCTCACGAACCGACCAAAAATAATGAGCATTTGGCTCTAAAACAATTTCCACCTTGTGAGAGTTTCCTGTTAAACCGATTTTTTTGTATATGATTTTTCGCTCTGTATAACCACTGCCGATTTTAATGGTATTCCAAATGGCCAAGTCGTATTTCTTCGTCTCGTCGCCACCTTTCCATTTCAATTCTGGTTGCAGTGAATCCACTTTCGCCTCCACGTTTACCCCCATATAGGTCCCCCATTCGGGGTAAACGGGCTTTACTCCACTCACCTCTGTCCAAACAACACAGCCAGTAATAAGAATTACCAAACCAGCGCATGAAGCGACGCCACCAACTCTTCGTGAAAGCATATCGGTTTTCATTCGTTAAATTTGAGTTCGGTTTCGGAATAGGGCAATTCCTTGCTGTTCTCCTTGAGAAAGACACGGGCAGCATCACTATCCTTGCCAATCCTGGGTTTCCCTTTTGAAATATAGAGATCGCCAATATAAATTGCTGATTTTGTTTTGGTGACAGAGAATTCGGCATTCACTTTGTATGTTGTAGATACAATCCTTTGAAAATCTGAAGACATTTCATAATATTCTGTGAAATTATATTCACCCACTGGCAGATAAAACATTCGCCATGGCTTAGAAGGAGTAGGAAACAATCCCCATGCTTTTCCAGTTTTAACATCCACCATGTCAAGGCCAATTTTGTGAAGACCAAGAACATCATTGTTAAAAGAATCTGAAAGCAACCGCAATATAACCAATGCATCACCACGCTCCGATTGTTCTTTTGTTTTTAATGGAATACCCAGACCTCCCAAGATAAATCCATATGGGAGGCCGGCATCAGCCACCACAATATCAATATTACCCATCTCATCAATGGCATTAAGTTTGTAGTCATACCTTTTACCAGCCTCGACGGTGATAGTTCTGCCTGCTTGGCCTCCTTGAGCCGCTTGCCACCAATGGTCATACATCAATTTGCATCCAGCATAAGCACCCTCGCCATTGATCAGAAGCTCCATGGGGCCGGGGTCACGCAGCCAAACCAGCCTGCCGCTTGGCCCCAGTTTTCCCACGGGGGTTTTGTTGTCATAGACATTATTACATAAAGCACCCCCAGACATTTCGGATGACCTTTCCACGATAATCAGAGCCTTGTCTGAAGTCGGCCTTTCATCCGTAACTTTTGGCAGAAACTGCTTGGTGGAAGTGCACCCCGTTAAGAACAGACCGGCCAAAGCCAGGCCCATCAGACCGATGATTTTGTTTCGCATATAATTTATGTTTTTAAGGCGTGGTCGAGGCGGAGGCCGGCGCGGGCGGCGGCGTGACGGGACTGCTGGCCGTCTGCTTTGGCGTGCGGAATTTGTAGTTGAGACCTTTAGAATAATTCGGGTTTATTTCCGTAAAACCCAACCAGTCACTTGTTTTATAAGTTGACCAGACTTGGGTGTCGGATGCCCGCACCGACCATAGATATAAATGATCTGGTTCCAACTTCGGGGTGACGGTTACTGAGGTGTCCGTAATCTGCTTCACGTAGAACAACCGTTGCCCCCGATTTTCAGCTTTCCATCCAGCCATTTGGGAGGAGCAGTCCCAAACCGCGACATCATATTGATTAACGCCTGCTTGAGCTTTCCACTTAAGAGTGGGGGTCAATGAATCCACGGTAACTTCATACATGGTGTCGCCAACAAATGGCATCGGATACACTGGTTTGATACCGGAATAAGTTATCTTATCCAGCAAGGATACCCCTGCGCATCCGGTAAAGAGCAAAAGACAGGCAATTCCAGAGGTCACCCAGAGGGAGTTGATGGCGGATTTATTCATCTTCGTTAGTCAGGTTGATTTTGTTGATAAAATCAAAACTACATGGATCACGCTGGCTGGCGTCCTTGCCGCCAGGGAGAAAGAATATAGCTTTTTCCGTTCCGGTGGGGATTTTCATGCCTGCCA
>CAIXPZ010000111.1 GCA_903921455.1 uncultured Verrucomicrobia subdivision 3 bacterium
CACACTTCCCGAACCCGAGATGGCGTTGGAGATAATAAAACCACCGGCCAGACTACCACGCCGCCAGATGACTTGGCCGTTGTTGATGATCTTGGCGGAACCAAAACTTCCCCGCTGGCCAGCATTGGCTCCGATCTGAAGGGTGCCGAGTTGGATGTTGATCGTGTCGGCCCCGGTTTGGTTGCCGTCGCCATTGAAGTTGATCTTGCTGGTCGAGGCGTAGTAAGTAAACGAGCCATTCACCGGGCAACTGATCGTTGCGCCGCCGCTGGAACCGTTCGTGATGACGCCACCGCTCAGGTTGATGGGGTTATTGGGCAGACTCGCTGTGCCACCCGAGTTAAACCCGTTAGTGCCGAGTGTATAAAAAGTGGCGGTGCTGAAGGGCGTGAGAAAAATGATTTTGGCCGGGGCAAGGGTCGTGCCGTTGATAATTGTTCCACCGGTTCCCGAGGCAGCACCGCCAAACGTAACAGTGTCGCCGCTCTGCATCAGGTTGTTGTAGGCGCTGCCGTTATACCACGGCGCTCCCGACGGCAGCGAGGCCACACCCTGATTCCAAGTCCCTGCGCCTTCGGCGAGGCTACTGGACGATGTCGTCCATTGCAGATTTGCTGCTGGCAGATTCAACGGAATCAACACCAAGAAACCCGGCAGCATCCGGATTGCGTTGCTCCATGAAATAAAAAAAGGAGGCATGATATTTTGAGTCAAATTAGAACTGAGTAATTTACATCTCTGGCGGCAACTTTCAATTTGTCATCAATCGGAAATACGGAATCCGGTCAAGCGGCACATTCAGGTCATACGTTGGCCCACCTTCATATTTTTTACCATCGTCAGCGAGCCACTTCCCTTTCGGCAATACAACTAGTCGCGCATTTCCCTTCCGGTCGAGCGGAGCAACCAGAATGGAATCGCCGAGCATGAATTGGTCTTTGATGTTTTCGAAGCCTTGGTTGGGAAAAACATATTCCAGCGAACGCACAATCGGCTCGCCGGTTTTGGCGGATTGCCGCGCGAGTTCGAGAATGGTCGGGGTGAACTGCTCGCGGATTTTCACCGCTTTCTTCACCGCGTTCAGATGCTCGGCGTCCAAGACCCGCCACGGCGCGACGGAGAATTGCATCATCGGCATCAACGCGTGGATCTGCGCGGAACGGACGACCAAGTCTTGATCCAATGATTTACGGTCGAGAAAAGTTTCGTAATCACCGCCTCCAATCAGGTCCGGACATGAAAAAGTGTAGCCGGACAATCCTTCGACCAGCATGTGCGGAATGAGTTTTTGCACGTCGTCCCAATTATGGCCTTTGTCGTGCAACCGCTGCGCCAGCGGCTGGCCGGCCATTTTCCAGCAGGCACGATATTCGTTCAGCGGGAAGCGCAGGCCGAACTGCGCATACAGCTCGCACTGGCGATTGGGCGACGCAGATTCTTTGCTCAAGGCATCCGGCGGATAAAAATACATATCACCAGCATCGAGCTTGAAACCGTCCACGCCATATTCCTTCACCGACCGATCCAACTCGGCATTGAACCATTTCACCGCTGATGGATTACTGAAATCCAGCAACGCGGAATAGCCGTTCCACCACTTGATCATGGCGGGATCAGTGGCGGTGGCCCAAGTCGGCTTGGCGGGCGTCTGCTGCATCAGGAAACATTTGTCCTTCAGCAGTTGTTTCACCAGTCGGGCCTGATCCGCGCTCACGAACGGGCAGACCCAAAGCATTACTTTGAAGCCCATGCGATGCAGTTCATCCATCATCTGCTTCGGATTCGGGAACCGGCCCGGATGAAAATTCCACAGGCCGTAGTCTTCCTGCCAGGTGTCGTCAATCATCAGCACGCCGGGCGGAAAACCGTTATCGAGGATGCCGCGCGCGTATTTCAGAACGTCGGCCTGGTTCTGGTTGTAGGTGAGTTCAATCCAGGTGTTGTATTGCGGCTGAGCGAAGAGCAATTCGTCAGGCGTTCGTCCGGAGGCGGGGAAGAATTTTCCGGAAACAAACTTCCGAGCCTCGGCAAGACTATCACCGACACGTCCGTGTTTCACTTCGGCGCGAGGTTTAGTGATGATGATTTTGTCCGCCGCCACCTCGATGGCGAAGGGTTCTTCGCTCCATACCCACAAACCGCGGCTACCCAGCAGCAGCGGCTGAACCTGGTTGCCACGATTGTTGCCGTAGAGGTCGCACCGATAGCCGTTCGTGCACGGCAGCTTGTCTCCCTCGCGCACAAAGCCAGACCACACCTTTTCGCCGGGCGACAAGGTGATGGTGATTGCAGTGGATTGCAGTTGTGCCGGTGGAGTCGCTGGCTGGGCCTCACTTGAACGCACTGCGACCAGAAGAATCAGGGCCGCACCAATCGTGATTTTCATGAGAATGGAAGATGGTTTCATCAGGGTTAGAATCATGGGTTGCTAAAACGGTAAAAGCGCTGCGGAAAATTCGTGGCCGCCGGATCTTGAAGGGTGAACGGGCTGACCGTGATGGTGCTGTTGGTTAGCTTTGTCCACGTGTTCGTGATGGGAGTCGCCGCCACGTTGGTGCCCGCCCAAAGACTGTAAGCGGCCCCCAACACACCCGTTGCCGAAAGTGATACAATTCCACCCGGCAGCATGCTAATGGCATTGGGGGAAAAGTTCGGCGCGGCGCTGGGCGTGGTTGCGTCGACTTGCAATTCGACATAGCCGGCAGCCCCGGTGACAACCTTGAGCGATGCAGTCTTCCCCGAACCCAGCCCAAATCCAGTGATGGCCGGCGCTCCGAAAGTTCCGCTATTGGCCAGCGTGCCGGAACATTCCAGCAAACGATTGGTGCCCACAGGCAGCACCGCGTTCTGGACATCCACGGTGATGGCGTTGGCGTTGAGGGTCAAATTTCCCGTCATGCTGATTTTGCCCACAGTGTTAGCTGAGCCATCGGCCTTGAAGGTGGCCAGTGCGCCGGCGGCCAGCGTGAACGTCTTCCCGGTGGCATTCACGGTGGCCACGCCCGAACTGCTGCTGCCAGACAAAGTCTGCTGCGGACTTGAACCCGTCATGATATAGCTGGCCGGAGCGATGCCGGCCACGCTGAAGGTGGCACCTGCAGCGATGCCAAGGCTGGTTGTGCCAGAAATGGCCCCGGCTCCGGCAAGCGCGAGTATGCCGGAGTTGATGGCGGTGTTGCCGATATAGTTACAGGCGTTACTCAGGGTCAACGTGCTGCCAGAGCCATTCAGAGAGAGATTCAAGTTGCCGGCAATGCTACCGCTGTAAAACTTTATCTTGTTGCTGCCAGCCAAGGTCAAGGTGCTCGATGTGATTCCACTGTTCGTGACCACAGTAGCGGTGAGCGTGGCGTTGACATCGCTGCCCAGCGAACCCAAGGTCTGATTCTTCCCGTTCAAATCCAGCGTGGCGGTCGAAAGCGTGCTGGCTGCCTGGGTTATCGAAAAATCCGTGTTCGTCGGCAAAACATCGTTCGCACCGAGCTTCAGAACGGAGTTGTTACCTGAAGCTGAACCACTGGGAGTCAGAATAGTAGTGCCCGTGTAGGTCTGATTGGATTGGATGATGAACGTCGCGGTATTCAATTGGTATTGGACGCTGCCCGATCCCGAGATGGCGTTGGAGACAATAAAACCGCCAGCGAGACTCCCGCGCCGCCAGATCACCTGACCATTGTTGAGGATTCGCGCTGCGCCCAGACTGCCGCGCTGACCGGCATTGGCACCCAGTTGGAGAGTGCCCAGTTGGATGTTGACGAGGTCGGCACCGGTCTGGTTGCCGTCACCATTGAATTGAACCTTGGCCGCGGAAGAATAATAGGAGAAGGAACCGTTGACCGGGCAAGAGATCAGTGGACCATTGCCCCCGGCGGCGTTGGTGATAACGCCACCATTCATATTGATGGGATTGCCTGAACTGCTGGCCGTG
>CAIXPZ010000112.1 GCA_903921455.1 uncultured Verrucomicrobia subdivision 3 bacterium
TCATCACCCGAGACGACTTTCGCCAGGTGATTCACCGACCAGACCTGTGCATCGTTCTGGATGCGGGCCGTGTCCTTGTCGCTGCCGATCTTGTTCACCGCCAGCGTCGCGTTATCGCTGAGGATCTGGCGCGCCGCGGTGAGGTCTTTCCAAAAGGGCATCATCACCTCGCGCCCGCCACCGGCGGCCAGGATGTCGAACTCCGGCGCGAGTTCCAGGATGCCGCTTTGCGCGAAGGCGGACAGTTGGGCTGTCCGTTCAATCGCATACCGCTCGAATTCTGTGGGGACGATAATGTCCGCCACGGCTGTCTTGCTCATAATTTACCTTTCGTTTTGTAGCGGTGGAGAATGTCCGCCGCCGATTAATGTTTTGCCCCGCGTGCTTGCTGGCTCTAACCCGGTTAGTGGCCGGCACGCAGTGCCTTAAGCAGAGGCTTTCAACCGGGCGGCCAACCCGGGATCAGTCTTCTGCAGTTTCATCTGCTCTGTCAGGTTCCAGGAATCCCGCCGGAACGGATTTTTCGTTGTCCGAGTCGAAGCCGCGGCGCCCCCGGCACCGTTGCTGGCAGCCCCGCCACCAGCGTTGGCTTCAAAAAGATGCGGAGCGTCGGTGACTTGCGCATCGACCCACTCCTCCAAAGTCATCGGCGACGTGCCGTCCTTGCCCACACGGATGGTCTTGCCGTCCGGCTCGAAGGCACGCGGCACCCCATTGACCAGCTTGAACGTCTGGCGCGCGCGCGCCGTGATGTCCGGCAACGCTGTCGACCGCAGACCGCGCTTCGTGGCGGCGGTAAACACACCTTGATCAATCTGGATGGCGGTGAGCTGGGCGAAATACGCATCGCGCTCGCCGGTGACGGAAGTCAGCTGCTTGTCGGCATCGGCCTTCTGCGCCTTGAGCTTGTCGGCCAGCACCTCCTGAAACTTCCCGTCCTTCAGGCGCTGCTCTTCCTCGAGCCGATCCTTCTCGGCGGAAAGCTGGCGCACGGCTTCGGGATCGATGCCCTCAAAGCGCGCGTCGCGCTCTTCGATTTGTTTACGCAGTTCGATGTTGTGCGTGCGCAACTCATCGGCCTTCGCCTTCTCCACGACACCTTCGATGTCGAGGTAGAACGCGCCTTCACGCTCGACGTAGAGCGCTTGTTGTTCGGCAGGAATTTCCTGCTGGGTCGGATATTTGTATTTCAGTGGCATAGTTTTTTCTTTCAGGTTTTCGTTTTTAATGGTGGCCGTCCGCAAGGACTTATAGGGCGTAACAAATCTGGCCGGATAACACGCGGCCGGGACTTAACTGACCGTCCACGTAGTGATGCAACCGCAACCACATCCGGCGGCTCGGCTCCCATGCGGGCGTGGCTTGATTCGGATTAAACGGCGGATGCCAATCACCATGAATCGGCAGATACGCGTTACCGACGCTGCCGGTGATGTCATTCACGGCCAAAATCCCCACGGCAAGGACCGAGATAAATTTCAGCGAAGCCAACGGCTTTTGGTCCGTGGTCAGCACCGGCGCGGTGCCCCAGACGAACCACTTGCTGGCAGCAGTCAAAGCTGCGTCACAGCGAAAGCCGATGAATCCGGCATTCTCCGTGAACGGCCCGGCATCGCGGAGCGACAACGCACCATCTTTCCAAACCGCCGCCGCCGGTGGATTAGCCGGCCGCAGTGAATCACCCGCGAGCGTGCGATTGCGCAACACCATCGTCATCGCTTTGTGACCGCTCACGCGCCGAAACGAACCATCATCCAGCAGCACGAGGTTGCTCTTGGCCCACCCATGCCGTGCTGCTGCCAATGCGGAGTTCGGAAGTTTTATCAAAGCCAGAAACCCATGCGGTAGGCAGAGCGGTGAAATGCAAACCATGTTTGTAATCTGCATCGAGCCGATAGTGATCCAAATTCACATGGATGA
>CAIXPZ010000113.1 GCA_903921455.1 uncultured Verrucomicrobia subdivision 3 bacterium
AAGGCGTCGGACGGCCCTGCTACGAGGCCGATAACTCCGCTTGCCGTGGAGAATGGCGTCGGGAAGCCGGCAGCCCCGCAAGGGCGCGCCTAATGCCGGTTCGGGAAAGAGAGAGTGGCGAACTCCCATCCCCCATTTGTCCCGGTCTGACCGCAAGGTCGGACTGGGACTTATTGTTTTTATCCCGCGGTTGGTTGACCCGTGGCTGGGCGGATGGCCGGTGGGTTCAGCCAGCCTCAGACAGTCGCTCCGGAATATTTAATGGACCGGACCGATTTTCGACCGGTTTTGCACTGACCGTTTTGCCTCTGTCACCATTCGTGGTTAAAACGGAGCCGAAAAAGCAACCGCGGATAAACCCGGATGGATCCGGATAAAGCCGCTGCAATCAAAAATTAAAGCAATTGAAACCGCGAACTACGCGAACTACGCGAACTACGCGAACTACGCGAACTACGCGAATGGAAAAAAGTTTTGGCAATGAGGCTTCCCATGGTTTCCTGCTGCTTTCGTGTATTTAGTGTATTTCGCGGTTGCCACCGGTTTGCTTCCTTTTTCTTTTTGAAATCGCCAATCGTAATTCGTAAATCGTAAATTCGCCGATCTGTGTTTCATCTGTGCCCATCTGTGTTCAAGTTGTTAAAGCCCGCATAAATAAAGGGTTTCTTGAGCCGATGGACGGCCACTGCCAGCGGAATTGTCAGCACGGCGTGGGGTCGAAATAATATCGCCCACTAACCGGATGACGTCCCGCTGGAACTTGCCCACGACGCTCTAACGTGTCGCGCCAATCCTGTTGCATGATTCGGAATCGTGCACATGAAAACCAAATACACCCTGTTCCAGCGCAACGGAATCTATTATTCCCAAGATTCGGCGACCGGCCAGCAAAAAAGTCTGCGCACTCGCGACGAAGCCGATGCGTTGCAGCTGCTCAACGCCCGTAACGAGGCGCACCGCCAGCCGGTGCTGAACCTGCATCTGGCCCGCGCGTATCTGACGGCCAGCGACCCTGCATTCGTCGAGCGCACCTGGCAGACCGTCATGGAACAGTTGCAGAGCCGAGGCAAGGACAGCAGCCGGGAGCGTTACGCCAGCGTGTTCAAGTCGCCGTCCTTTGACGGACTGCGGAATAAAAAACTTCTGGAAACGACCGCCGATGATTTTTTTACGGTGTTCAAACAAAACCAAGTCGCCATCACCTATTTTCTGAAACGGCTGCACAACTTCGCCCTAAGTCTGGGCTGGATCGCGCTGCCCATCGTTGCGCCGTATCTCTGGCCGAAATACGAACCCAAAGACCGGCGCGGCATCACGCTGGACGAGCATCAAAGCGTCATGGCAATGGAGAAAAAGGCGGAATGGAAGCTGTATCTGGAACTGCTCTGGGAAACGGGCGCGGCGCAGAGCGATGCCGCAAACTTCAAGGCCGAGGACATCGACTGGCAGACGCGGACGATTGCCTATTTCCGGCAAAAGACCGGATCACTGGCTCAGTTCACCATCAGCAAGGCGCTAGAAAAAGTGTTGCACCAGTTGCCGACCACAGGCCCGCTGTTTCCGAAGCTCTCCCGGTGGTTGCAAAGCGCCCGGGGCACCCATTTCCGGCGCCACTGCCACAAAGCTAGTGTGCTGGGCGTGACGTTGCATTGTTACCGCTACGCGTGGGCCGAACGCGCAAAAGTGGTGGGAATGCCGGAACGATTCGCACAGGCGGCGCTGGGCCACAACAGCAAAGCGATTCACCGCGCCTATGCCAAAAAGGCGATCATCATCGCGCCCTCCCTTGAGGACTACGAAAAGCAGGCGGCGAGTTTTCAGCCAGCGGTCTCGGCTTGACGCAGATTGAAAACAAAAAAGCGGTTGAGTCAGACGGCTCAACCGCTTTTGAATTTTTTGGCTGGCCACATCAACCGGTCGTGGTGGCCAGATCGCTTTCGCGCGGGGTTCCGCCGGGCGGCAGGGATAAGGTTGGGACTGGTGGCCGCAGCGAAAGATGTTTGCGGGCGTTTTTCTTGTGCCAATGCTGGTAGATGGTGGCACTGACGCGCACCAGCCAGTTGCGATCTTTGGAAGATTCCAGCAGATCCACCGTGGCAAAAAACTTGATGCCGTTGGCCGGCGGATTGCCGAGCGGCTTGATGAGTTTGGCGGCGATGAGCGCCGGAATGTCATGCGGCTGGCAATTGATGACCCAGGACGCTTGCTCGGCGTTCAGCCGGGCGGGCAACTGGCCGAGCAACCGCAGGAATTGACTTTGTTCTTCTCTCATATGCCACCTTTCGTTTCAGAATTATTGGAAGCATCCACCAGACCGCGAAGTTGTCCGTGCCGGTGGGCGAGGAACCAGATGCCGACGGCGGCGGCCACGCCGCCCATGATGAGCAGTTCGTTGCCGACGATGAGCGTGGGTAGAACGATTAACGCCAGACCACCGACCGTGATGGCCGCGCTGGTGGTGACGCTACCGACGAGCAACTTCAGCGGGGGATAGAACAGCGTCGCCAATCCGAACAGAAAAACCAAAACGCCGACCCAAACGATGCCCTTGGTCTTGCCGTCCGGTTCGAACGCACGCGGCACACCATTGACCAGCTTGAACGTCTGGCGCGCGCGGGCAGTGATGTCTGGCAACGCCGTCGACCGCAGCCCGCGCTTGGTCGCCGCCGTGAGCACGCCTTGATCAATCTGAATGGCGGTGAGCTGGGCAAAATACGCATCGCGCTCGCCGGTAACGGAAGTCAGCTGCTTGTCGGCATCGGCCTTCTGCGCCTTGAGCTTGTCCGCCAGCACTTCCTGAAATTTCCCGTCCTTCAGGCGTTGCTCTTCCTCGAGCCGCGCCTTTTCAGCGGCTAGCTGCCGCACGGCTTCGGGATCGATGCCTTCAAAGCGCGCATCGCGTTCCTCAATCTGCTTGCGCAGTTCAATGTTGTGCGTGCGCAACTCATCGGCCTTGGCTTTCTCCACGACACCTTCGATGTCCAGGTAGAACGCGCCTTCGCGCTCGACGTAGAGCGCTTGTTGTTCGGCAGGAATTTCCTGCTGGGTCGGATATTTGTATTTCAGTGGCATAGTTTTTTTCTTTCAGGTTTTTATAGGGCGTAACAAATCTGGCCGGATAACACGCGGCCCGGACTCAATTGGCCGTCCACGTAGTGATGCAACCGCAACCACATCCGGCGGCTCGGCTCCCACGCGGGCGTGGCTTGATTCGGATTAAACGGCGGATGCCAATCACCTTGAATCGGCAGATACGCGTTACCGACGCTGCCGGTGATGTCATTCACGGCCAACACACCCACAGCGAGCACCGAAATGAATTTGAGCGAAGCCAGTGGTTTCTGATCATTGGCCAGCACCGGCGCGGTGCCCCACACGAACCATTTGCTGGCAGCCGTCAAAGCTGTGTCACAACGGAAGCCGATGTAACCGGCATTCTCGGTAAACGGCCCGGCATCGCGCAGCGACAACGCACCATCTTTCCAGGCCGCCGCTGCCGGTGGATTAGCCGGCCGCAGTGAATCACCCGCGAGCGTGCGATTGCGCAGGACCATCGTCATCGCCTTATGACCCGACACGCGGCGAAAAGAACCATCATCCAGCAACACGAGATTGCTCTTGGCCCAGGCGTTCCAAGCCAGGCGCTGATCGCGCGTCAGATTTTTCCATTGGGTGGCGAGTTTCATGATTTGGTCGTTGGTGCGGTGGCTGGAGGCGTCGTTACAGCGGGGGTATTCCCAGGCTTAGGAAAGACCCCGGTCGGAATCTGCTGACCGTTTTGGATTTGGCCAATAGGTGGCTGTAATAGCTGTTGCTCTTCCTTGTCCGTGCGGCCAGTGGGCAGGACTTCACCCTTGCGGAAGAGATCAAACATGGTTGCCTGACTGATGGCTCCAGCCTGCCAGGCACCCACAATGGCTGTGAGTTCAAGGCTGGTCAGACCTTTGGCCGTGAAATCAGTATTGATGCTGAGTAGCACTGTGTTCTCTGTGATGTCTTCGGGAAGTGCTTCAGTGCTATTCCACCAGTAAACCCAACGGAGGACTTGGCTAATAGAGTCAGACACAGACAAGGCCAGCGTCATCAAGATACTGTTTTCACCTGCTTGACGGAGTTCAATGGCATCAGCGGTTTCACCGACACGCTTGGTATCTTCTAACATGCGTGAACCCAGCACAGCCATGAGACGTTCATCACGGTTTTGAGCATTTTCAAAAGTGCTCAAACCATGACCTTTGAATTCGAGGAAGCCTGCGACAGCACCAGGTGTCTCAGCCACCCATGCCGTGCTGCTGCCAATGCGGAGTTCGGAAGTTTTATCAAAGCCAGAAACCCATGCGGTAGGCAGAGCGGTGAAATGCAAACCATGTTTGTAATCTGCATCGAGCCGATAGTGATCCAAATTCACATGGATGA
>CAIXPZ010000114.1 GCA_903921455.1 uncultured Verrucomicrobia subdivision 3 bacterium
CGCCTGAATCCATGCCTGTCTCGGCAATTTGCGACCGTCGGAATGAGCGAGAGCATCCGCGTAATCTGTGCAGCGGAATGCGGCAGCGAATGGAGCGGGCGGAAAATGGCGAGTCAGGCAGCGGGCACCGGCGGAACCGTGCCGATACTTGGTGCGAGGCACGAGCACAAGTGGCGGCTCGGTGAAGCCTGGGACATATTGCTGCACCTGGCCGGACGCAGTCTCGCGGCCCTTGGTCACGCTGCCGGAAGTGTGACCAACCCACCACGACGAGGAGTTCGACGCCGGACAGCGCGGTAAAGCATGGCGAATCAAAAATGGTTCTCTTGAAACCAAATCATTCGCGAACCTATCGCGTCCGAATCGCGCGCGCTGTCAGCGAAAAGCCAGCCGTCACTGGTCATCGTAAACCTGTGAAGGCTGGCTGGTGCTGGCGTAGCGGTGGCGTTAGCCGCCGCCGCCAGCATGAGCGTCGGCGTCCGCGTGCGGCAATTGGCATTCGCGAATGGAGACCGTGAAATTGCCGCGCGATTCGTCATTGTTGAGCAACGCGAACTGATTTCCTTTTGAGCAGAGCGAACTAACTTTGTCTTTCGAGCGCACACGAATTACCGAAAGCATTCACATTGTTCACGACTTACGACTTCACCTGGTCGCCTGCGTCGCAATTCAAAGCACACACGAATTTCCGATGCGTAAATAATTCTCTCGAATCAAACGATGGAAGATTCTACGCAACAATTCTACCGGCAAAAAATGTTCCTGTGATATTCCAAATCTCGACCAATTGACTCCTGTCTCGCCTTATCCCGGAAACTGTCAAATTTATTTTTGCCCGACACCCGGCATCTGGTTGCATCACGAAAACATCCCACCGCATCAGCTAACATTCGCCTGCATCCGCTGCAAAATCACCGCTGGAACATGTGCTTATATTACGGGTGTTGGAACAGGTCTGTGAATTGACTTCGTGCCTATTAGTGAAGGGACGAGTTGCCAATGGTGGCAGTCAATTAGCACCAGTCCCGGCATACGATGCCTGTAAACAGCCATCATCCTGATTACGACGCCAACGCCTTTGCATGGCAACGGGCGCGTGATGTCTTTGCCGGTGAAGATGCCATCAAAGCCGCCGGAGAAAAGTATCTGCCCCGCCTCGACAGTCAGGATGACACGGAATATCGCGCTTACTTAAACCGGGCTTTATTGTTCAACGCCGCCGCCCGCACGGGTGATGGCTTCGTTGGTCTGATTTTCCGCCGTGATCCTACCTTCAAGCTGCCCGCCGACAATTCCGGTGTCGCCGCTGCGCTGACGGAATTTGTCGAAGATGCCGACATGCTTGGCACGTCACTGGCAGCTTTCTCCAAGAAACTCGTCACCGAAATTATCAATGTCGGTCGAGCCGGCACGCTGATTGATTGGAATAGTGAAGCCGAACAACGTGCTTACGCCGTCGCTTATGCCGCTGAAAACATCATCAACTGGCATACCGAACGGGTCAATGGTCGCAATGTCCTCACGCTCCTTGTCTTGCAAGAAACCAGTCTGACACCCGTCGCCGAATCTGACCCCTTTGTCCCGGAAGAAATTCAGCAACTTCGTGTCCTCAAGCTCGTGCCGCCGCAAGGCACGTCTGACAACACCAAAGCTGACTGGTCATACCAAGTCGAAATCTGGCAATACCTGCCCGACGGTCAAAATCCAAATGGCACCCGCAGCCGGGGAAAAAAGAAATGGAAGCTGGTGGATACCATCACGCCGCTGCGATTGGGCAAACCGCTGCCGCTGATTCCCTTCATCTTTCATGGGCCACGCAACTCGCTGCCCAGCGTGGATAAGATTCCGCTCGCTGACATCATCTCCGCCAACCTTCACCATTACCGCATCAATGCAGACTATTTCCACGGTCTTCACTATACTGCTCTGCCTACCGCCTGGGTCAGTGGCTTTGATAAAAATACCACCCTACGCATTGGCAGCAGCACGGCATGGATGGCAGACTCTGCGGACGCGAAGGCGGGCTATCTGGAGTTCTCCGGTCAAGGATTGACGCCCTTTGAACGGGCATTGGATCGGGATGAGCAACTCATGGCCGTCCTCGGCACCCGGATGCTGGAATCCCGCAAACGGGTCGGTGAAACCGCCGCTGCCATCGAACTCCGTCAAAGTGGTGAAAACAGCATTCTCAACACGATCTCCCTGAGCATCAGCTCGTCCCTGACCCAAGTGCTGCGCTGGGTCTATTGGTGGTCGTCCACTGAACCAATCCCCGACGCCATCGGCCCCGACCTTGTGCTTGCCAGTCTGAACACGGACTTCAGTGTCACCGGCATGGC
>CAIXPZ010000115.1 GCA_903921455.1 uncultured Verrucomicrobia subdivision 3 bacterium
CTCCTGCCAACACTTTTTTGCGAATCTCAGCCCAGTCTTCCATATTGCGATACATGCTTCATTGTTAATGAAGATGCCGCACTTTTGAACCGCCCCGTCACACACATGACCCCGCCGCACTTTTCAGCCGCCGTTTACAACATCAAATATATCTTTTTGATCTTCCGTCATCTGGTTGTAATTATCAGGCTGAAATGACGGGCGTGTTCTGGCAAGGCTCGTTCGCTGAATCGTTCTAAAGAAATTTATAGCGTCCAATTCAATTTTGGTGATGTTTGTTAGTTCGTTATAATATTTTATTTGGTGGATGGGTTGATTGGGTGCTGTCTTCTGCCAAGGTCCCGCACCCTGCGAACTACCTAGGTTGGAAATATGCTGCCCCCATGCAACATCATTACCGAATGAAGCCATAGCCACCAATAGAACAACAATTATATTTGTATTCATAATTCCCCGCCAGTGTCGCCTGTGCCGGTGCCCGAAATCGGCCAAATAATTAGGCACTGGATTAGTCTTTGGTATGCCATGTAAAAAATGCTTCCACAAGTCGGATTTAACATTCACCCAAATTCTTCCCATGCGACACCCACATTTCTTTATGTCCGAATAACTAGTGGCCCACTTGCCAATCAAAGCAGGTCCTGCTAGGACTTGCCCGCCGGCATGAGGCCAAACCACGCCTTCGCCGCTTCCGGCCGGACCAGCTCGCGATAGTGCTTGAAGATCATCTGCGGCGAGTTGCCCGCCTCCAGCGCCACCTCCGCCACGTTCTTGACCTCGGCCACGCGGTAGCTGATGAACGAATGCCGCAGCGCATTGTGCTTCCACTTGAATTTCCAATCCTCCTGATTTTTGTCCAGCTTGCGAGCCGCCGCCGCCGTGCCCTTTTTGCCGGCCTTTTTCCGTTTGCCCAATTCAGGATTCAATTTCACCCGCTCCGCCTTGCGCGCCTTGTTGATGGTGGCCACCACATCCATGATCGCGTTGCTCACATTTGGATAGGAGCACACCAGCCCCTCCTTGTCCTTGCAGGCCTCCAGCCAGGCCTTGAGATTGGGCTGGATCGGCACCGTCCGCCGGCTGGCCGTCTTCGCGTTATCCGCCCGGATTTCAATCAGGTCATGTTCCAACTGCACATTCTCCCAGCGCAGCCGCTGGATTTCCGCAGACCGGATTCCCGCAAACGCCCCGATCGCCAGAAACGGCACCAGCCCCTCCGGCGCATGCTCCAAGATTTCCCGCATCTCCGCCGGCGTGAAAATCTCAATCGCCCCGTCGCGGTCCTTGGCTAGCGCCACCGCGTTTAGTTCATCATGGTCTTTCGCCAGATACCGGCGCGCCACCGCGAAGTTGAACAGGGTTTGGATGCTGGTCCGGATGTTGTTCCGCGTGCGCGGCCCCCATTTCTGCTCCCGCAGCCAGGCATCAATCGCCGACCCTTGGATTTCCTCAATCAGCCCGTTGAACTTCTCCGCAAACAACCGCAGCGCCGTCCGCAGATGGCGGAGATAATCCGCGCTCAGCCCGTCCTTCTCCTTGAGTTCCATCAATTTCTTCACGACCTCCGCCGTTTTCATCGGCTCCATATCGACCGGATGCTTTTGCACATAATAATCCACCGCCCTCAAGATTGGCGTTTTGCCGAGCTTTTTTGCGGCCTCGGCCACGATCATCGCCGCCGTCTCAATCGGGATGCCCAGCGGGTCCAGAAAGTAGCGGGCGCGCAAGTGACCGGCCCGGTCGGCGCTGGTGAGGGTGAGGACATCGGCCTCCACATTGCCGAGGCGGTTGGCGATGCTTTCCGCCTCCGTGCGCGCCTCGCCCAGGTCAGCGAATACGGCGCGGATGCGTTTGCCGTCCTGATAGTGGGTAACCGTGTAAGCATCCCACTTCCGGGTGGGGGTATGGTAGACTTTGACGGTAACAGAACCTCGTTTGACCGCGATGGGAAAGGCTGGAGCTGTCATGCCCCCATACTGACATAAGTTTGTCATGAGGACCAGCAAATTCCTCAAAACCCTTTAAAAAGATGGTGCGCGGTGGAGGTTTCGAACCTCCGACCCCTACCGTGTCAAGGTAATGCTCTACCACTGAGCTAACCGCGCAAAATGGTCAAAGTGATGATGTTGTCGTGCTTCTGAAATTTACTCTGCCAGTTACTTTAACCCGAAAAACTTTGCTTAATAAATCTGCCAACTTGGCGCGTTTATTTAGCGCGTTCTTTGAGAAACCGCGTTCATCACAGACCAAAAGACTAGCGGGCGTTTATTTGCGTGGCAAGGTTTTTTGGCATGGCGATTCCCTCGACTACCGCACCACCTCAACTCGGATTTATGCATAGCTTTGGTGTGACCCGGTGACATGAGCGATGAAAGCCATGCCTTTTTCAACCCTTGTATTGGGAGGGTCGAAACATGGGCAAGACGACCTTGATCCAGCTATCCACCTTAAAAGCGAAAGCGAAAACATCGCCTGGTCGAGCGGCGCCGTTGGCGATTGTGGTCAGCCCATGCTCATTAGCCCAGAATCAAAGTCATCGTCTTTATTGGTTGGAGTATTGGCGCACACAAGAATAGCACTCAAATAATTAATGTGCTTGTCCGTCAACTTGTTTTCATAAAATACAAGTGCTTAGCACTACTCGAAAATGATTGCGGGGATTATGGTATTTCAGATTCGTCCACATGAATCCAACCAAGTAGTATAATGCATACAAACTGTTACCCCGGTTACTTCCCCAATTTCTGCCGGCGTCGGGCTTTCACATTAATTGAACTCCTAGTGGTGATTGCGATCATCGCCATTCTGGCAGCCATGCTATTGCCGGCATTGGCAAAAGCCAAGGAAAAGGCCAAGCAGATCGCCTGTTTGAGCAACCTGCGGCAGATTGGCCTGGCGTCCCTGATCTACCGCAATGATTTCACCGATTTTTTTCCACCGCGCACCCAAGTCGGTGCAGATGGCAATTCATATACGACCCAGTTTGCGTGGGTCGGCCGGGCGGGCAATTCCGGTGGTTATATCCAGTTAGACGCGACCCACCGGCCGCTCAACCCCTATTTAGGAGGATTCCAAGCGACCAATAACGTGCCGGTGGCACAATGTCCAACTGACATTCTTCCCACGGCTGCCTATTTTGTTATGGGTTCGACCTACGCCAACAACTGCGCCAGCGCCTCCTACAACACGCTTTGCACCGATGACGCCACCGGCGCCTCCTGCAAAGGCACGGCGGTAGCCAGCCCGGTCCGCATGGTGATTCTCGGCGAGGAGGGGGCTTATTTTCCGCCCTGGAACGGAGTGGCACCGCCGTCGCAGTATTATGTCCATACCAAGGCCGGGGACTACCGCTGGAATGTCGCCTATGCGGATGGGCACTCGCAGTTTACAAAAATCACTCTGCAGCTCGGTGTGCAGTTGATGTATACCGCCGACTACACCTTTGACCGTTCGCATTGAACGGAATTTTTTCCGCCGCCATCGGAACCGTCAAACCAAACCTCACCCACCAAACGCCAACCCTGAAAACTAAAAACTTTATGAAAATCATGTTCAACTTCCGCGCCCTGCTGACGCTGGCGGTCATGCTGGCCTTGCCGCTGGCCAGCCACGCCAACACCTATACCAAAGCTGACAATACCAACCGGCTTGATCAGGCCGTCAGTTGGGGGGGCACCGCACCCACGGCCACGGATGTGGCCAACTGGTCTGGAACTTATTCCGCCAGCACCGTGACGAATTCACTGGCGACGGCCTTGCCGGGTAGCGCGCTTTCGTGGCAGGGCATCACGGTCGGCACCGTTTCCGGCACGGCGTTGACCACCAACACCATTGTCGCAAGAACCACCAACATCACCGCCGCCGCCGAAGCCGTCGTGAATGGCTTTAACGTCGTAACCATCACCACTGCGGCCAATCATGGTTTCGAACCGGGCCAGTCAGCGACAATCGCCGGGGTCACGCCGTCCGGCTACAACGGCACTTACATCGTTGCCGGTGTTCCAGCCGCCACGCAGTTCACCTACACCAACGCCACGGGTTCGTTGTCAGCGGGAACGGCTTTCGGCACGGTGCAGAGTGCCATTTATATTGGCGGTTCAGGCACAGCTACCGCCAACAGCAAGCTGACCATCGGTTCCTCGGGCATTGATCTGACATCGGCCAACGTCAGCGTGGTGATCAACGACAACACGAACGTGTTCAACGGCAGCCAGCAATGGAAGGTACCGGCGGGCCGCGTGCTGCGCTTTTCCAATGGCGGCGTAACAGCAGCGAGCACCAGGGCTGACACTTCTGGCAGCGACGGCACCATTGAAATTTCCGGCGGCGGCGTGGTCAGCTTGAATCCAGGAGGCAGCACTGGCTTCACGGATGCCAACAGTTTTGCGCCGTTCACCGGCTCATGGCAGGTAGATAGTGGCACCACTTTGCGCAGTGTGCGCAATGGTGCCACAGCCTTAGGCACCGGTTCCATCACGCTCAATAATGGCACTCTGTCCGCAGGCGGTATCAATGGTGACCAAGGTAACTGGACATGGAACAGCACGATCAACTTGAACTCTGCCACGACCAGTTACATTTCGGAACAGCTCCCGACTGGAACTGGTCGCTCCTTATTGCTGACTGGTTCCATCAATGGTTCGGGCAACCTTATCTTCATCGAACCGATGGTGAGCGCGACGACTTTCACCAGCCAGGACGCGGGTTTCGTTCTTTCCGGTTCTGACTCAATGTCCGGCACCGTCACCATCGGCGGCCCCGTGGAAAACGGTGTGCCCGGCCGGCTGACCTTCCTGCGGGTCGGCGGCAACGCGACCGGCACTGCGGTGACCCTCGGCGCGGGCAGCCTGGGCAGCTTAGGCAGCGCGACCAGCGTCATCAACAACGGCGTTTTAAGTTTTACACGGGTTGATGGTTATTCGCTGCCGTGCGCCGTCACCGGCACCGGCACGCTGCGCATCGGTAGCCAGAACACTGCCACCGGCACCAGCGGTTTCGTGGGTGATGCGTATCAGGTCATCACGCTCACCGGCGCAAATACTTACTCGGGGCAGACGATCATCAACGCCGGCACGTTGACGCTGGGTGCGGGTGCCACGCTGCCCAACACTTCGCTCATCGCCATCACCACCAACACGGTCAACGGCGGCGCGGTCATCAACACGTTCGATGTCTCGGCCCTCGCCGGTTACACGGTCGGCGCAGGTCAGGTGTTAAGCCTCAACGGCGGCCTGGTGAACGGTAACCTGACCCTGGGCACAGGCAGCACCAACTACATTGCACCCGGGTGCAGCAATCTTGTGGGCAATTTGAACATCACCGGCAACCTGAATCTTTCCGGCGGCACCAACATCTTCGTGCTGGACATTAACAACACGCCGGCCAACGACACCGTCACTGTCGGGGGCACGCTGACAGCCAGCGGCGTGACCACCCTGCAGTTTGTTCCGCCCGGTTCCGGCTTGAACGCCGGCACCTACACGCTGTTCACGGCGGCCAATCCCGTCAGTGCCACCTCTGCAAACTTCAGCATCGCCGGTCTCACAGCTGGGCCGCGGCCGCAGACCTTCAGCATCGCCGTCAGTGGTAATACAGTCCAACTCGTGGTGGTGGGCAGCCCAGGCAACCTGACCTGGGTGGGTGATGGTACAGCCAACGTCTGGAACACCGGCACCACGTCGAATTGGTTCAATAATCTCACTTCCCTGAAGGATGTCTTTTACGCGAACGACATCGTGACGTTTGACGACACCGGCTCCAACACGCCGGCCATCAATTTGACCGGCACGCTCCTGCCCAGCGCGGTGAACGTGACCGCCACAAAGAATTATACCTTCGGCGGCTCCGGCCAAATGGGCGGCGCGGGCACGCTGACGGTCAGCGGCAGCGGCACATTGAGCATCAACAATTCCAACAGCTTCACCGGCGGCGTGACCCTGACTGCCGGCGTGCTGGCCATCACCAACGAATTCGCGCTAGGCAACCCGACCAATGCCGCGCCAGCCAACGTGACTTTGAACGGCGGCGCACTGATGGTCACCAATTCACTCACGCTAGGCGCCAACACCAACCGCGGCATCACCCTGGGTGGCAGCGGCGGCACGCTCAACGTGTCCAATGCCGCCACGACATTGACCGTTGCCAGCATCGTTGCAGGCACAGGCAACGCGCTGACGAAGACGGGCAATGGCACTTTGGTCCTGTCCAACGCCAACACTCACAGCCTGACAGTTGTTAACGGCGGTTCGGTGATTTGCGGCAGCGGCAAGGCTACCGGCACCGGCAGTTCGTGGGCGGCGGGCGCGACCATCCAGTCCGGATTTCTGGACATCAACGGCCAGAGTAACTACAAGCCGTCGGACGGCGTCAGCAATTATCTGTTCTTTACCGCGGTCACGTTCGGCCAGGTCAACGCCGCGACGACGGAATTGAAGGACACGACAGCCAGTCACGCAGGCTTTATCATTTACAATGGCACCTCGCCATATGCGGGTATCGTCTATGACGGCGCGAACGATCCCGGCAAGGCCACCATCAGCGCCCCATGGTATGGCACCGGGACTTCCTTCGCGACCACCCGTCAGGTTCAGGTCGGCACCAGCGCCAACGCACCCGTCGGCTTGGAATTCACCGGCACCATCAGCCAGCGGACCAGCATTGACGGGCAGAACACGACGCTGGAAAAGACCGGCGACGGCGTGTTGAAAATCTCCAACACCAATTATTTTCCCGGCCTGAAAATTTCCGGCGGCAAGCTCATTGCCGGCCATGTCAACGCGCTCGGGTCCGTGCGCGCCATCGCCAACACCGTCACCGTCACTGGTTCCGGGAGCACGCTGGACTTGAACGGTTTCAGCCCGACCATCAGCGATTTGGAGGACGGCGGCACATCCGACGGCACGGTGTTAAATAATGGCGGTTCAGCCAGCACGCTGACGGTCACGCACGGCACGGTCGTCTCCTCCTTCAGCGGCACGCTCGCCAATGGTTCCAGCACACTCGCCCTCACCAAGGCGGGCGCCAATACGGTTACGCTGTCCGGCGCGGACACTTACACCGGGGCCACGATTGTGAGCAACGGCACGCTGGTGGTGTCCGGCTCGCTCTCCGCCGGCAGCGCCGTCACGGTATTCAGCAACGCCACCTTTCGCGTCGACGGGGGCACGGTAAATCGTCCGGTGGCCATCAACAACGCCGGCACATTGAGCGTCAACAACAACGCCGTTGTGAACAGCACGGTCATTATCAGCGACGGAGGCAACGTGAGCGTCCCGGGCGCCGGCACCGTAACCAACCTCACGTTTGCCAATACCGGGGCAATGAATTTCAACGTCGCCAACGGCGGTATTCTCACGGTCGCCGGCACCGATGGCGTCACCAATAACGGCGCGGTCAATTCCGTCACCCTGAACATCACCGGCGTCGCGCCCGCGCCCGGCACCTATGTGCTCATTGCTTACAGCGGCAGTCTGAAAGGCAGCGGTTACAACGCCTTCAAGCTTGGCACGACTCCCGGCGGTGCGAGCTACACGCTGGTCAACAATCCCGGCGTCGCGGTGGAACTCACCGTCACCCCGGCGCTTTTCTGGTCCGGCGCGCAGAGCAGCGAATGGAGCACCAATGCCATCGGCGGCCTGATGAACTGGACGCTGCTCGGCAACCCGACCGACTACACCAACGGCGCGGTCGTGGTGTTCGATGATTCGCTCACCGGCTCGACCACGGTGGACAGCTCCGTGGCGAACATCACGCCGGCCAATGTCTATTTCAACAACAGTGCGAACACCTATACGCTGCAAGGAAGCGCCGCCATCGCCGGGGCAACTTCGCTGGGCAAAAACGGCTCCGGCACCCTCACGATTGCCAACAACAACAGCTACTCTGGCGGGACGACCATCAACGCCGGCGCAGTGCAGGTGGGCACGAACGGCACAAGCGGCTCGCTCGGCTCCGGCGCGATCAGCGTCGTCACGGATTTGCAATTCAACCGCGCCGACGCGCGGACGGTGACGAATAACATCAGCGGCGTCGGCACCGTGGAACAAAATGGCAGCGGCACTTTAACCTTAAGCGGCACCAATACTTACAGCGGGGTAACGACGGTCAACGCGGGAACCTTGATTGTGACGAATGGCAACGCCATTGGCGATTCCGGCACGGTCAGTGTTGCCAGCGGAGCCACATTCCAAGTGAACTCCAGCGAGACCATCGGCGGCTTCACCACTGTAGCCGGTTCGACCATCAACGGCCAAACCGGCACGCTGACGTATTCCAGCGGTTCGATTCTCGGCAATCTCACCGGGGCTGGCGGACTGACCTGGAAAGGCGCGGCGGACACCGCCTCCGGCCAGTTCACCACCGCCGACGCGCTCGCGTTCAACGGCACCTTGACACTGCGCGGCGGCACGCCCAGCACATCCCCGGGCAACATGGAGGGAACCGCGGGACGTTTCTGGCTGCACAGCACCGGGGGTTCACAGTTGCCCGGCACCGCCTTCGCGCTCGACACCGGCGCCAGCGCCACAAATGGCCAGGACTTCATCATCGGTGACTGGGATGCCACTTCCGGCAACCGCAGCCTAAACCTCTCCTCGCTCACCGGATACGGCACCATCCGCACCGACGCCGGCGCTACCGGCACCCGTAATCTGGTCGTCAATCAATCCAGCGGCGATACCACGTTCAACGGCATGATTCTTTCGCACGCCGGCACCGGTGGTCAGATTCGAGGACTGGCATTGGTGAAAACCGGAAGCAGTTCGCTCACGCTGGCTAACGTGGTCGGCTATGAAACGCTCCTCTCCGGCGGAAATGCTCCGTTGACCGTGAACGTCCTCAACGGCACCCTCGTCATGAATGCCACCAACACCTACACTGATCCGACCACGGTGAGCAACGGCCTGTTGCTGGTGAACGGCGTGATTGCCAGCGACGTCACCGTGACTGGCGGATCACTCGGCGGCACCGGTCTAATCCAGTCATCGGTGACCGTGCAGAACGGCGGCACCCTTTTCACCAGTCCAACCGGTCTGGGCACCCTCACGATCAGCAATACGCTGACCTTCCAGTCCGGGAGCACAAACTTGATCAAGATCATCGCAACAAATTCCACCAGCGATCTGGTGCAGGGGTTTGTCAGCGCCACCTACGCAGGCAGTTTGGTCGTGAGCAATCTTACCGGCGCGCTGACCAATGGCCAAAGCTTCCAAATCTTCAGCTCCGGCGGGACGGGGAATTTTGCCAGCATCACTCCCGCGCCAGGCGGGGGACTACTCTGGAGTTTTAACCCCACGAACGGCGTGCTAAGCGCGGTTTCGAGTATTGTCATCAGCACGAACGCAGAACTGACATCGCTGTTATTGACGCCGGGAACGCTGACGCCGGCGTTCACGTCGAATGTGACGAGTTATGCGACGACAAATTACCTGCCGAACAACCCCGTGACAGTGACGGCCATCAGCGCGGATACGAACGCGACGTTGCAGTTGAGTTTCAACGGCGGGGCGTATGGTCCGTTGACAAGCAGCGTGACGAGCGGGTCGATGACGCTGTTGCAGGGGATCACAAACGTGGTGCAAGTTTTGGTGACAGCGCAGGATCCGACGAAGACAAACCTCTACACGGTGAATGTGACGTTGCAGCCGAACCAGACAACAGCCCCGAAGCTGACGAACAACGTGAGTGGCGGTTCGTTGAATTTGAACTGGGGGGCGGAGTATCTGGGTTACCGGTTGCAAGTGCAGACGAACAACCTGAGTAAGGGCGTGAGCAAGCTGACGAATGACTGGGACACGGTGGCCGGTTCGTCAGCGACCAATGGCGCGAACATCACCATTCTCACGACCAACCTGAACGAGTATTATCGGCTGGTGTATCCTTGATTTGATTGGAAAATATAAGTTCACAGCCGGTTTCCGGAGTTCCCGGAAACCGGTATTTTGTGCAGAGATAGTTGCCTGATATCGAATCATCATCCCGTGGTTCACTGTTGTTATTTGTAAAAATGAAACGAACCTTCATCCTTCTGGTTTTGACCCTGGCCTGCGCCTGCTCAGCCCGAAGCCAGGCCATCACCAAGGCCGATAACGCAACGGCGCTCGGCACCGGGTCAAGCTGGACTGGTGGCGCAGCGCCGGGCAGCACCAATATCGCCAGCTGGTCCGGTGCTTATGCCGTGGTGAGTTTGGGGGCGGCGTTGCCCGGCTCCGCGATGACTTGGGGCGGAATCAGTATCGGCACGATTTCCGGGGCCGGGGCGGGCACCATGGTTTCCATTGGGGGCACTGGCAGCGCCACGACTGGCAGTGCGCTGACCCTCGGGACTAACGGGATTGACCTATCCGCTGCCAGCACCAATGCCGTGATCAATTCCACCGCGATTGCCTTCAGCGGCAACCAGATTTGGAACGTGGTTTCAGGAATGAATTTCCGGCTGGGCACCACCGGAACCGGATCGGCCAACGCCAAGGCTGTCACGTCCGGCAACGACGGTATCATCATCCTCAGCGGCAGCGGCGTGGTGGACCTGAACGAGGGCGGAAGCAGCGGATTTGCGGATGCCGCCGGCTTCGCCGGATTTGGCGGGCAGTGGCTGGTGAACAGCGGCGCAACCCTGCGCGCCCTGCGCAACGGCGCGACGGCTTTTGGCTCCAACACGGCCAGCAATGCCATCACCCTGAACGGCGGCACGCTGGCCGTGGGCGGCATATCGGGGTCGCAAGGCAACTGGACGTGGACCACGCCGATTACTTTGATGACCGGCACCTCTTCCACGATCGACAATCAAATCTATAACAACGGAAGTATTTTCAACCGCAATCTTAATCTGAACGGCCCCATCAGCGGATCAGGGAATCTGGCCTTTAATTCCAACTCCGTGGCGATGACCAGCAGCGCCGACACCGGGTTCATTCTGGCGGCTACCAACATGATGTCCGGCACCGTGAGCATTAATCCGGGCGCGTATCTTCGCGTCGGCGGAGTGGGTGGAACCAGCACTTCAACCGGCGCAGGCGCCAGCGGCACACTGGGAACGGCCAGTATAATCAACAATGGCACACTGACCTTGAGCCATTCCAATGCTTGGACTTTTGCCAATACCGTCGCCGGAGCCGGCAACCTGCGCATCGGCGGCACGGTCAGCGGTGCCGGCAGTCAGATAGTCGCGCTTACCGGCGCGCACACTTACACCGGCCCCACCACCGTGAATGCCGGCACCCTGCAAGTGGACGGTTCCATCGCTGCCGGAAGCGCCGTAAGTGTTCAAGCAAGCGCTATTCTAGAGGGCAACGGCGTAATTAACGGTCCGGTCGCCGTGAACAACGGCGGCACTTTGGCGGCAGGTACGATCGCAGCCATAGGCACACTCACCATCAGCAACGGGCTTACCCTGAGTGCCACCAGCACTAATTTAATGCGCCTCCAAAAGTCGGGCGTCTCACTCACGAATGATTTGGTTAAAGGCCTTACCAATTTGACCTACAATGGCACCCTGGTGGCCACCACCAATGCCGGAACCCCGCTGGCGCTAGGCGACACCTTTACGCTATTCCAAGCACAGGCTTATAGCGGCAGTTTTGCCAATTTAATTTTACCAGCACTCCCGGCCGGATGGACTTGGGACACCTCACAGCTAACGATCAACGGCAGCATCCAAGTGGTTTCCGCAGCGGTGACTCCCCCGCCAATAATTACCGGACTTTCGCCGACAAACGGCTCCGCGCTGGGCGGCACAGTGGTGATGATCACGGGCAGCAATTTTGTCTCCGGCGCTACCGTGAGTTTTGGTGGCGTGGCGGCAGTGTCGGTGGTTTTCAACAGCAGCACCCAACTCACCGCGACCACGCCGGCACTGGCGGCGGGCACGATGAATGTGCAGATGATGAATCCCGACAGCCAATCCGCGACGGCGACCAATGCCTTTACGGTGCTTTGGGCACCCGATGCGGCGGCAGTTTATGCCTGGTATGCGGGCGACACGTCCCTTGGAGTCGGTGCGGATAATTACAGCATCACAGCTTGGAATAATTTGGGAACCGCCGGCACCAATAGCGCCTCCACCCAGGCAGGTCGAAACCTGATTAATCTCACTGGCTCGCCACAGAAACTCTGGCTGCGCACGCCGAATGGCGCTGCCGTTGGCGCGGTGTATTTTGGCGGCAGTGACGGCATTTGGGCCGCCAAGGCCAACTTTGGAATTCTCACCAACAACCGCACATTGATCATTTACGCCCGCATAAGCAACAGCGTTCCTGAAGGATTCCTGTTCGATTCCACCTCGACCACGCCGGGCTATACCCGCGCACTAGTCTGGTCAAATTACTGGCGGGTCAGTGTAGACAGCAGCGCCGGCACCCAGACGACACCCGTCGTGACCAATGTCTGGCAGGTTCACAGTTTTGTCCTCACCACAAACGGCGGCGCGCCGCTTTTCCAACATTTCATCAACGGTGCGCAGGCAGGAAATATCACCGTGGCCTCGCCGAGTTACTTAAGCGGACTGATGATCGGCGCAAACGTCGCCCAGGCATTGGGCATTCAGGTGGCCGTGGCTGAAATGCTGGTCTTTAATAGCGCACTGGACGTCACCGCGCGAACGAACGTGGAAAATTATCTCACGCAAAAATGGGCCGGCGTGGCGGCGGACACCAACGCGCCCGTGTTTTCCGTGCCCTATGTCTATACCCCGGTTTTCGCCGCCGGGCAGGACGGCTACACCTGTTATCGTATCCCGGGCATAGTCACGACGACCAATGGCACGGTCATCGCCGTTTCCGATGGACGCATCGGCAGTTGCGGCGACATCCCGACACCGCTCGACCTTGTTTGCAAACGCAGTTTCGACAACGGTGCGACGTGGGGGCCGCTCCAAGTCATCGCCGATTACGGCAGCAACCCAAACGACGTCGACACTTACCCGGCCTATGGCATGACCAATATTTCCCGGGTCGCCTCCGGCGATGCCGCATTGCTCCTGGACCGGACCAACGGCCGGGTCTGGGTGTTTTATGACAACGGCGGCGTCACCAATGGCGCCCGGAAAATCAAACTGGAACTCCGCTATTCGGACGATGACGGCGCAACATGGTCCTCGCGCATCGATCTTGAGGCAACCAATCCCGGCCTCCGTCCGGCCGGCGGTGAATTTCTTGTCGGACCGGGCAATGGCATCCAACTGACGGAAGGCGCGCATGCTGGGAGACTTATTTTTCCCGTCTATTATTACGCCTCCCCTTCCTCATCCATGGTCATCTACAGCGATGACCATGGGGCAACGTGGCAGCGGGGAGCAACCGCTGGAACCGGGGGTGGCGAATGTCAGGTAGCTGAAACCCCCGGCGGCGGATTGATCATTTCAATGCGCGATAACAATTTCTCGTGGGGCGGGGTCCGCACTTTCAGCCGCAGCACCGATGGCGGCGCGACATGGGGCGTGCTGTTCACGAACACCACCAATCCGGCATCGATACCTGACCCGGCCTGCCAGGGAAACATCTACCGGCTCACCACCACCAACGACAGCAACGCCAGCCGCCTGATCCACGCCAACGCAGCCAGCGCCTCCGCACGCGTGAATATGACCTTGCGTATCAGTTATGACGAAGGGGCGACCTGGCCGGTCAGCAATATGGTCTATGCCGCCGGCTCGGCGTATTCGTCGGTGACAAAGCTCGCCACCGGCGAAGTCGGGCTGCTGTTTGAAAAAGATCCCTACGGCAGCTTGACCTACGTCCGCGCCTCGGTGGCGCAAATCAGCGGCGGCGCTGATTCACTACCGCCCTACACCGTCTGGGCCGGGAACAATTTCTCCCCCGCGCAACTGATGAATTCTGCCATCTCCGGGGCCAACGCCGATCCGGATAACGATGGTTCCAGCAACTATCAGGAATTTATCGCCGGCACCAATCCGCTTGACGGCACCAGCTATCTGCAGCTGTATTTAATGCCACCGATCGCCGGGACCAATCCCCCGACACTGAATTTTCAAGCCATCTCCAACAAAACCTACACGGTCCAGACCCGCACGAACCTGCTCGCTGACACCTGGCGCCAATTTCTGAACATCACCGCCACGACCAGCAATACGGTGATCGCGCTACCCGTGAATCCCACAAATGGCACACAGTTTTTCCGGGTCGTTACCCCATTAGTCCCCTGATCCCCGTAAATTGCTCAGGGAAACCGCAGGCGGAAAAAAAGCGCTCCGGATGACAAGCTATTGGATACCGTGATGGAGTTGGTATTCGCGGAACCCGGCCAGATCTGCCAGTTGCCCGGCCCGCTGGTAGACAAGTTGGTCTGAAATTCCAGCGTCCAGCCGATATGATCCACCGGCCAGGAAAACTGCAGCCAGTTTCCGTTCGCTGCCCAAACCAGGTTCGTTGGATTCGGGTTGACGGTTTGAATGACGGCGAGCGTGCCGTTGGTCGCGGTCCACACCCAGCCCAAGCCGGAATTCAACACCGGAAGATTGGTGGCGCTAAAATGGCCGCTGAAACCTGGTGCGCCAAACAAGACAAAACTATCGCCGGCGGAAAAATTATTCTGGCCGACATTCGTCACGGTCAGCGTGCCACTGTAAGCGAGCGCATTGCCAGCGATCACTTTTCCGGCGTTTGGGAAGCTTGACCGGCTGATTAACGACTGCACGGTCCCGTTCAGAACAGGGGCATTGCTGAACGTCAGCGAGCCCAGCGGATTGCCCGGTGAGAGGATCCCATAATTGGTCACCAGACCATTGATCACGCCCGTGCCAGCCAACTTGCCGGCGGCAGCAACCGTGATCGGCGACGTTGCGGGATGAATGCCGTTGATGACGAGACTGCCGCCGTTGACATTCACGGAACCGGTGAGCGTATTCGTCGCGGCCAGCACCTGGGTGCCGGCGGTAATGGTGAGCGTCACATCGGAACTTGCCGATCCAGCGCTGGCGGTTTCTTTGCCGATGATATTGGCCATCGTCAACGAACCATTGCCGAGCTTTTCAAACGCCACGCCGCGCACAGTCCCGGCCCCACTGGTATGCGAAAGCAGCATCCCGTTAAAGGTCGTATCGCCAGCCTGGTTAACGATGACATGGCGAACGCCTGCCACCCCCGCATCGGTCCGCAGGGTGCCGTAACCCGTGAGCGAGGAAAGCGTAAGTTTGCGGTTACCCGAATTGGCATCCCAATCACCAAGAATGAAGTCCATGCCATTGTCGGGCGACGCACCAGTATCGAGCGCGAAGGTCGTGCCGGCAGCTTGCGTTCCAACAGGAGCGTGAAGCCAAAAATAAAGCGTGCCCATGGCGCCGGGCGCGGTGGAGACATTACCGCCGCGGAGGCGAAGGGTGCCGTTGAAATTCAACGCATTCGTGGAATTAAATGCCGATGTTGCCGTGGGGGTGATTTTATTGATGGTCAGCGTCGTGGAGCCGGTGAGCGTGGCGGCGCTCAAGTTAACGATGCCGCTATCCGCATTGCCGATGGTGAGATTATGTTGCGTGCCCACATTCACTGGGCCGTTAAACGTAAGTCCAAAGGCACCGGGCAGAGCAAGATCGCTGGCCGCGGCATTGAGAATGCCGCCGGCCGTGATCGCTGATTCGAGCGAGACCGTGCCACCAGCACCACCAAAAACGGCGATGGCGGCGCTGCCCCAGCTGGTGTGCGGCCGGCCGCTGCCCTGATCCCAATTGGTCAGGGTCGTGCTCCAAATACCCGCCCCGCCCTGGCTTGATCCATCACCATTGATTCCAATATCCACCACACCGCCATCCCAAAAAAGACCACCGGAAACGACAGGCGCAAAGCTGGCCATCAACGTGGCGTTGCTGGTGACGTTCGTGTCAGTGCGCGGATTCACAGTCGCCCCATCATTCCACCCGGAAAAAAAACAATTCACATCCGGCGTGGCGGTCACCGCCGTGCCGGTGCCGGCATACGCCACATTTTGCGTGGCGATGCCTGATATAGTCCCACCCGGACCGGCGAGATATATCAACGTGACGTTGCCGGGGAGAAAATTTGCCGTGACCGTGAGGTTATCCGAGATGTTTGTATCCATCCGGGGATTGCTGGTCAGCCCATCGCTCCAACCTGAGAATATGTAATTTGAATCCGGCAAGGCCGCCACCGCAGTCCCGCTGCCTCGGTAGGTCACCGTCTGGACGCTTGCGCCGGCAAGATTGCCGTTCGTTCCAGCGAGATAGGTCAGTGTGAAACTGTTCGTCACGAAATTCGCCGCCACGGACAAGCTAAAAACCAGATTAGTGTCGGTGCGCGGATTGTCGGTGCGCCCATCGCTCCAGCCGGTGAAAACAAAATTGGAGTTCGCCGCCGCCGTCACCGCCTGACCGCTGGCGGCGTAAGCGATGTTTTGTGTGGCATTCCCACTGATGCTGCCGTTAACACCCGGCAGGTATATAAGCAAGTTGCTCGCGGTGACAGTCGCGGCGGAAAAATCCACGGAAGCAATGTTCACCGCGCCTTTGCCGACGGGGTCGCGCGTGCCAAAATGCACGCCAGGTTCGAGCGCCGGACCGGCGAAGGCGGCAGCGACTGAGCCAAGGGTCAGACCATCAAATACCAACTCGGCGTTCGGGCTACCGCCCCCGGACTTTCTCAGCTTCAAGTTATGATAAGCGCTGTCATCGCCGGATTGCAGCACGACCGTTTTCACGGCACCACCATTGGTGAAAATGGCCGTAAGCGTCCCCGACAAGTCACGTTTGACTTGCACCAGCCAGCGGGTCGAGGCATCGCCATATTGAATGCAGAAACTCGGATTATTGGCATAACCGGCCGGAAAACGCGCGGTCAACGAATAAACCCAACCGGAACCGGCAAAGTTTGTTCCCTGGGGGCCAGTGAATTTACGCGAATAAAAATATCCCGTGCCGGTGCTGTCGCCATCCGTGATGGTCCACGCAGGCGGGCTGGAATCATTGATGCTGGAGGCGGCTTGGTTCGTGGCGGCAGTTATGGCGGCGGCCATTTGCGCAGTGTTTGGCGTTTCGGCCCAGCCTTGGAAAATCGGAGAATGACCGGTGGTCACGGTGGTCAGTCCGGTGAACGGCGTGACGCCGGCCGCGCCGTTACCGTAGGGTTGTCCGAAAACACCTCCGTATTTTTCCGAGGCATCAAAGTGCGCAGCCCGGCCAAGGACAAGTTGGGCCAAGCGCGCGCCGTTGATGAGTTTGGCCTTTTTGTTTTGATGCAGGTTGTCCGCGACCCATTCATTGGTCAGATCCTGGCTGTCGCAATAAAATAGATAAGATGGATACTGCGCGGCGACGGCTTCCTGCGCGGCACGCGTGGCAGCCGTGGTCAGATTGCCAACCATGTAACCTTTCATCACGGCCGCGTTCGGCAGATCAACCCGCAGATTGTCCACGAGCGACTTAAACCGGGTGCCGGCGGCGGCGGACTCGCCCGCGCTGTCGCTCTCGCCCTGGAGGTAGAGCAAGCCGGCAATCTCAAAGGTGTGTCCTTCAGCGGCAAGCCGGTTGCACGCGGCCATGACGGTATTCGTCACCAGCACATACATGTGATTATCGGCATTTGATTTCAGCCAGAACGAATTGCCGCCGCCGCCCCGCGAGGCCTTAATGACGGCGATGTTGGTCTGACCGGAATAGTACATAGTGCGGGCAAAATTAACTTCCGGGCCAAAGGCGTTGCCAATGTTGGCATAAACATTGAAGGCAAATTGCGCCTGAAGGGGCTTCCAGAATCCAAGGCTGGAACCGACGGAATATCCCGGACTGGCGCTGATACCATAGATATCGCCACTAACGTTGTGCCACCAGAAAGGGATGTGGGTGTCGGCGGGATCGCAGCCGGGCAGCTTATTGATTTCCGTGCCGCTGTCGGTGCCCAGCGAATTGGACTGACCGGTGAGCACATAAATTTGGTAATGCTGCGGCGCATTGGTTGGGCTGGGTTTCCATGACAGACGTAAATCTTCAAAGCCAACATAGCGGGTGTTGTTCCTGGAGATTAGGCGGATTTCCAACGGTTGGCCGAGCAGTGCCGGAAAATCGTTGGCGTCAAATTCAACCGGAACTTCTGTCAGCGCCGAGCCGATTTGATAAGCCGTACCAGCGGCATAAGTTTTCAATAAAACCTGATTGTCAGCCTGCGCAAGTTTTGTCCCACCCGCCCATATCTCCACCCCCCAGTCGCCGGAAGTCAAGGCCGCCGAGCCGGAAAACAAACTTGTCTGCAACATATAATGACGCCCGGCAGTCAGGGTCTCGGCAAGGGTCTGTTTGATGCCGGTGTCGGCGTTGCCGGCGATGATATAACTCGAGCCGGAACTGCCGGTGCCGGTGGCCACGTTGTCCACGATACTTTCGGCCACAACCTGATAATCGGCGACCTGCTTCGGCACCGCCGTGCCACTGGGTGTGCCATACAGCGTCCACCCGCTGGGGGCGCAATTGGACGTGCCGCGATTGATAAAGCCGGCCTCAAAATTTCCGTTCGTGATGATCACGCTCGTCCATGACGAGGTGAGTCCCAATGCGGAAGCGATGCGTCCGGCGATAAAGCGTTCGCCCCGGCTATTCGGGTGGACATTGTCCACACCCGTCATTTCGCCAGCATTAGGATTCCAGCCATTGGTGCGGGCAATCCAAAGATTAGCGCCGTTGTTCGTGGGGCCGATCAGGTCCACGACTGAGACTGAGGAATGTGCCGTGGTCATCGCCAGAGCCAGACCGGGTAGCTGGTTGGCGTTGTAATCATCCACCAGGCAGTTCAGCGGAACATATTGCGCATGACCACTGCCGATGTGAAGTAAATGGCAGAGATAAATCCGCACGTTCGGATTGCTTGTTTGCAATGCGCTGATGATGCCGGCGACGTAATTACCGACCATCGCGTTGGCTGCATTCGTCGTGCCGACGTTGATATAGTCGCTAAGGTCATTGATGCCAATCATGATCGTGGCGGTATCTGGCGTGTAGCCGCCATTCGAATTATCAAGCCACTGGGCAACCCCGCCCGTGCCCCGGTTGCTGCCCAGACGCGCGGCGTCCGGTCCATTCAGAACCTCGCGCGCGCGCCAGCCGAAGTGCCCTTCATTCGCGCGATAAAATGCCGTACCCCGCCACGTCGGATACATACTGTCGGCGATATAATTATTGGCGATGGAGCCGTTGAAATCAAAGGCCGCCCCCGCATCCAAGAGCGCCTTAAACAGCTCCCAGCGATAACCGCGGCACTGGTTTTGGGGAAAAACGCTAGAGGCGTAGGCAGAACCGGAAGCCTGGGTGATGGAGTCTCCAATGATGGCCATGTGACCAAAATCCGATCCAGCGGAAGCCAGCGTGGCAGCCAAGACGATGGAGATAACGACAGAAACGCATTTCATGGTTTCGCCCACAATCTCTGTGTATTTTAATACATTGCGAGCCGTTACCACTTGTATCTTGGAAATACACGCTGGAATCCCCACCGCCGTTTTAAGGTTGAACACCTCAATCCGGTGGCGATAATGACCACACTGTGTCTTTTCCGCTCCCACAAAACGGGCCGAGAGTCCCGCAAAGGGTTTCGCTGGCAACCCAGACACTGGCCATACTAAAAGATAATATCAGCGCCGGATTCTGGACAGGGCAACTACCGGGTGAACATGAATTGTGCGAACATCTGCACGTAAGTCGCACCACGTTGCGCAAGGCCCTGAACGAACTTCGGCGGGAAGGTTGGACGAACTCCAACCAAGGAAAAAGACGGGCTATTATTCCCCGGCTCCGGCGGCTGCCGGCGGCCAGCAATCGAGTGATCCTACTCACGGAGTCACCGCTCCATCTGCTGCATCCGTTCACCATTTATTGGATGGATTGTCTACGGGAAAACATCAGCGAAGCCGGCTATCATCTGGAAATTCATACCGGCCAGGCCGCCTTTAGCGCCGGCGCGGAACGCTCACTGTCGCAAATGCAAAAGCAATTTCATCCGGCCGGCTGGGTTTTATACCGTTCCAATGAACGGATGCAGCAATGGTTTTCGAAGCAATCCCTGCCTTGTGTCATTGCCGGCTCCCGTCATCCCAACGTCGAGCTACCTTCGGTGGATGTGGATTATCGAGCCGCTTGCCGCCATGCGGTCGGTCAATTTCTTGCCCGCGGACACAGGCGACTAGTTTTTTTGAATCCCGCCTCGGGCGCCGCCGGCGATCTGGAAAGCGAGCAAGGGTTTCTGGAAGCGTCCCAAACAGCTCGCCAAGGCGAAGTTCAGGCCACCGTAGTCCGCCATGACGGCACGGTTCCGAGCATCTGTAAGAAAGTTGACCTCCTGCTACAGAAGTCGAATCGCCCGACGGCTTTTTTAATTTCCCGCCCGGCGTATGTGCTCACCGCTATGAGCCATCTGCTACTCCAGAAACTAAACCTGCCGCGCGAGGTCGCGCTCATCTCGCGCGATGACGATTCTTTCCTGGAAAGCATCGTGCCGACCGTTGCGCGATATTCTTCAAATCCGACCATTTTTGCCCGTAAGATTTCCCGCATGGTGCTTGAGATGGTCCGCGGCGCGGCATTGTCCCGAACCGACACCCGCATCATGCCCACCTTTATCCCCGGCCAGACCCTCGGCTAAGTCCGGCCACTTCCCGCCTCTATTATTTCGTCGGCCTTACGAACAACTTGTATTTACCAGATACATGCACTTTTCGTTTTTGTTTTTTGCGAACCGGTACGAATATGTTTAGATGATAATCACATGGATCAAATGGTTACCATTGATCAGCCCGGGGCTGGCCAGCAAAGGGAATATCCACGAGCTTTGGTGAGCAACCCGGGTATTTACAATCGAACCGCCCCGCTTTTGAGATTATTGAAACCACTGCTATCGGTCCTGTTACTTATGTCCGCACTTTCCACCTGCACTCAACGGTCGGCGCCCCGTTCACTGTATTCATTGCACTGGTCGCAACTGCCGCCGCTGCCGGATGCGCTCGGCGTGGCCGGACCGTTTGCCGGCGTCAGCGGCGACACCTTGCTGGTGGGTGGCGGCGCCAATTTTCCCGGCAAGATGCCGTGGGAAGGTGGCAAAAAAATCTGGCACGATGACGTCTACGCGCTGACGGGAACGACCGGCCATTGGGCGCGGGTGGGAAAACTCCCGCGTCCGCTCGCCTACGGTGTTTCGGTGACAACCGATCCAGGCGTCGTCTGCATCGGCGGCAGCGACGCCGACCGGCACTATCGTGATGTTTTTCTGCTTAGCTTCCGCGATAGCAAACTCACTGTGCAAACTCTTCCAAGCCTTCCCTTGCCATTGGCGAATGCCGCTGGTGCACTCGTCGGTTCGACAATTTACATTGCGGGCGGTTCGGAACAACCCGGCGAACAGGCGGCGAACCGCCAATGTTTCGCGCTGGACTTGTGCAAAACAAACCCGGCGTGGCAGACCGTTCCACTTTGCCCCGGCAAAGCGCGCATCCTGCCCGTAGCCGCCGCATCGAAAAAAGATTTCTATCTTTTCGGCGGGGCGGCGCTGGAACCAACCAACGGCAAGATCGCGCGCGTTTATCTGCGCGACGCCTGGCGCTACGAACCACAACACGGCTGGCAGCGCCTAGCTGATTTGCCCAAGCCCTGCGTGGCTGGCCCTACGCCAGCGCCCAGTGTGGATGCAAACTTCTTGCTGGTCGGCGGCGACGATGGTTCGCGCGCCGGTTTCCAGCCGCCGGAAAAGCATCCCGGTTTTCCAAACCTTCTGCTCGCCTACGATGTGAAGACCGGCAACTGGCACACGAACGGCGAAATTCCCGCCGCACGTGCCACCGTGCCGGCGGTTTTCTGGCGTGACCGTTATATCGTTCCCAGCGGCGAAATGCGCCCCGGCGTCCGCTCGCCGGAAGTCTGGACGTTCAGCATCAATAGCCATCCGTAAGCGCTTATGCCCGCCGCGATCAAATCAAACATCAACGCGTGGCTCGTCGTCGCGCTGCTTTTTCCGGTGGCGCTGCTGAACTACCTGGACCGGCAGATGCTCGCGACGATGGGGATTTCCATCAAGGCGGACTTTGCCGAACTCCAAGGCGCGAGTGGCGCGGAAAATTTTGGCCGGCTCATGTCGGTGTTCATGTGGGTTTACGCCTTTTGCAGTCCCGCCAGCGGCTTCATCGCCGACCGCATCAATCGCAAGTGGCTCATCGTTTTCAGTCTCGGCGTCTGGTCCGCGGTCACGCTCGCGATGGGCCATGTTCATGATTACTCAACCCTCTACTGGCTGCGCGCGGCGATGGGGGTGAGCGAAGCGTTTTATATTCCCGCCGGACTCTCGCTCATCGCGGACTATCATCGCGGGGCAACGCGCTCGCTGGCGGTGGGTATTCACATGAGCGGCATCTATCTTGGCCAGGCGCTCGGCGGCGTCGGCGGCTGGGTGGCGCAGGACATCTCGTGGCGCGCGGCGTTCGGCAGTTGTGGCGTAATTGGCGTCGGCTACGCCATTGTGCTCTCAATTTTTCTGCGGGAGCGAAACAATCGCAATGCTATCGCACCGGAATCCAATGACGGCGGCGCCATTCTGCCCGTCAAGAATTTTACCAGCGTCCACTGGCTCGGATTCGGCATTTTGCTGCTGTGCTTCTGCCTTCCAAGCTTGCCGGGTTGGGCCGTGAAAAACTGGCTGCCGACATTGCTCCAAGATCGTTTCCTGCTCGACCAAAAGAGTTCCGGCCTCTGGGCCACATTAACCACGGCGAGCGCCGGATTTTTTGGCGTGCTGATCGGCGGGAAAATTTCCGACCTCCTCTCGCAACGCAGCGTGCGTGGTCGCACTTGGACGAGTGCGGCGGGATTATTGCTGACCATCCCGGCGCTTATTGGCATCGGCTTTGCGCCGACACTGCCGCTCGTGGTGATTTGCGCCGCGTTCTACGGACTTGGCTTCGGCATGTTCGACACGAACAACATGCCGATTCTTTGCCAGCTCGCGCCGTCGCGCTTCCGCGCCACCGGCTACGGGCTGATGAATTTCACCGGCATCGCGGCGGGCGCCTATCTCACGCCATTGCTCGGCAAGCTTAAAGACCACGGCACTCCCCTTTCTGTGGGATTTGCGATGTGCGCCATCCCTGCCATCATTGCCGCCATCTTGATGTTGACGCTGCGTCCCAAAGAACGCGACTGCGGCGTGGAACCAGATAAATAAATTTTTAAACATGAAATCATACCCCAAACTCACCGGCCTGGTGGCTGCAGCGCATACGCCCTTTAACAAAGACGCCTCGCTCAATCTGGCTGGCGTTGAAAAACAAGCGGCGCACTTTCTCAAAAATAAAATCAACGTCGCGTTCATCGGCGGTAGCACCGGCGAAAGCCATTCGCTCACCATGGAAGAACGCCGACAACTGGCGCAACGCTGGCTGGAAGTCGCGCGCGGCACGGAATTGCAAGTCATCGTCCACGTCGGATCAAATTGCATAACGGACGCCGCCGCGCTCGCCGCCCACGCACAGAAAGTCGGGGCGCTCGCCATTTCCGCGCTCGCTCCTTCGTATTTCAAACCCAAGTCCATCGCCGACTTGATCCACTGCTGCGCTGCGATCGCCTCAGCCGCACCGAAGACACCGTTCTATTTTTATGACATTCCGGTGCTGACCGGCGTGAGTCTATCCATGCCGGATTTTCTGGCGCAGGGTCGAAAGCAAATTCCCAATCTCGCAGGTATCAAGTGGACGAATGCCGATTTGTATTCCTACCAACTCTGCCAGCACGTGCCGGGGAACTTTGACCTCCCGTGGGGCAACGACGAATACATGCTGGCGGCGCTCGCGCTGGGTGCGGTTGGGGCCGTGGGCAGCACTTACTGTTTTGCCGCGCCGGTTTATCATCGCTTGATGGAAGCATTTGTCGTCGGCGACCTCGTGACAGCGGGCAAAGAACAATACCGTTCGTGTCAGCTCGTGCAGACGCTGGCAGGCTATGGCTACATGGGCGCAGCCAAAGCCACGATGAAAATGCTCGGCGTGGATGTTGGCCCCGCGCGCTTGCCCAACACCAATCTCAACAAAGAACAAGTCAAGGAACTGCGCGCCAAACTCGAAGCGCTTGGTTTCTTTGAATGGATCAAACTGTGATCGCCCGGCTGAAAATATTGGCGCTCTGGCTTTTCGCAACTGGCTTGGCCAGCTTAGGGGCAGCGGCAACGCCGGCGTTGATTCCTGCGCCACAAGAAATCGAGTGGAGCGGCGGCGTGCTGGACTGCTCGAGCTATCAGGTTTCCGCGCCGGCTGAAGCAAGTTTTGCTGTGACAGAATTGGAACGCATTTGGGGCAAAGCGAAGAAAGAAGGCACCGGAACCAAAATCGCGCTTCGTCTCGGCCCAATCGTTTTAACCAACAGCGAGGCTTACACACTCGACGCCACGACAAATGGCATCATCATCACCGCTCCAAAGCCAGTTGGGTTGTTTTACGGCGTGGAAACTTTGCGGCAGCTTCTCGCCGGCACGACCAGTGTGCCTTGCTGCCGTATCACGGACGCACCGGCGTTCGCGTGGCGAGGGTTCATGCACGATGTCGGCCGCAACTTTCAAGACATCGCTTTGCTCAAGCGCTTCGTGGACGTGATGGCGCTATACAAGATGAACGTGTTTCACTTTCATCTGACAGACAATCCGGCCTGGCGCATCGAATGCCGCGTCCATCCCGAGCTGAATGATCCGAAGTTCACGCCCGCCACGCGCAGCCCCGGGAAATTTTACACCTACGCCGAGCTGAACGAATTCATCCACTACTGCCGCGAACGCGGGGTGCGCGTCGTTCCGGAAATTGACATGCCCGGTCACAGCCAATATTTCAAGCGCGCTTTCGGCGTGGATATGCAGGACGAGCGAGGCATGAAGATACTTTCCGAATGCGTGAATAAAGTTCTCGACCACGTGGACGTGACCGAACTACACATTGGCTCGGACGAGGTCGCGCTGAAAAATAAAAATTTCTTGCCGCACATGGCCGAACTCATCCGCGCGCGGGGCAAACAAATCATCGTCTGGCGGCCCGGCGGCATGCCTGGGGGCAAGGTCATCACGCAGGCGTGGTCCGCTGGTGGCCGGAATAATGGGCGACTGCCAGGCATACCCTTCCTCGATTCCCGCGACGATTATGTGAACCATCTCGACCCGTTCGATCTGCCGCAGCGCGAGTTGAATCTATCTACTTGCGGCCAGCCCGTCGGCGATGAATTTGCGCTGGGCGGCATTCTTTGCCACTGGCCGGATAACAACGCCGGCGATCAGATGAATATCTATCGGCAAAGCCCGGTGTTTCCCGCGGTGCTCGCCGCCGCCGAGCGCTACTGGTGCGGGCATACGCCGCAACAAAAGCAATTTTGGGCGCGGCTCCCCGATGCGGACACGCCGGCGTTTGCCACCTGCGCCGAGTTTGAGGCGCGGATGATCGCCCATCGGAATTTGTATTTCCGCGATTGGCCGTTTCCGTATGTGAAGCAGACGGACATCGCGTGGAAACTCATCGGACCTTTTGAACACAATGGCGATATAAATGCGGCTTTCCCGCCAGAACAGGAAATCCAAGCCAGCTACAACATCGGCGGAACCAATTTCAGCTGGCATGAAGCGCGCGGCGCGACAATTCACATCAACCATTTCTGGTATGACGGCTGGCTGCCGAAAGCCGCAGCGGGCACGGCATACGCATTGACTTATGTCTGGTCGCCGCGCACCCAGACAGTTGGCTTTTGGATTAACTTCAATGGCCCTTCGCGCTCCGATCGTCGCGGAGGACCAAACCCCGCACAAGGCGAATGGAGCAACACCGGCTCGCGGATTTGGGTAAACGATTCACCGCTCGCACCGCCGGTTTGGAAACAGCCGGGGGCGGTGAAGGACGGCAACGAAACCCCGTTCGTAGACGAGGACTATTTCTACCGCGATCCGCTGCCGGTAGCCCTGCAATCGGGTTGGAATAAAATTCTGATCAAAGCGCCGCGAAGCGCCAAGACTTGGAAATGGATGTTCACCTGCGTGCCGGTGGCCATCACGCCAGAAGGCGTTCGGGAAGTGGCCGGCCTGCGGTTCGCCACCGCGCCGGGTAAAAATTGAACCAATTTAAACTGAGACGACGATAAATCACCATGACCATAAAACTGATTCGCAACTTGTTGTTCGCCACGCTGCCTCTGGCAATTGCGGTGCGGATTCACGCAGCCGTCACGACGCCGCAGTTCGCCGATGTTTTCATCGCCGGCCAGGATCAATTCAAATCCATCCGGATTCCGTCCGTGCTGGTGACTAAAGCCGGCACAGTGCTGGCGTTGGCCGAAGGCCGCGCCGCGGCCACGGATCAGGCGAACAACAAGCTCATCCTCAAACGCAGCTCCGACGGCGGCAAAACCTGGGGCGCGCTGCAAGTCATCGCCGATGATGGTAAAAATTGTCTCAACAATCCCTGTGCCGTCATGGATGCAGCCAGCGGGCGAATCATCGTGATGTTTCAGTCGTATCCGTCCGGCTTCAGCGAGCGGGATGGAAAAATTCTTCCCGGCCTCGACGGTCCCGCCATCGTCCGTAATTATGTCATTCATTCCGACGACAACGGGGCGACATGGTCCAAAATCGAAGACGTGACGCGCACCACCAAGCACGCCGAGCGCGTGACTATCCTGGCGAGCGGCCCCGGCATCGGCATCCAACTCAAGCACGGCGCACACGCCGGGCGAATGCTCATTCCGTTCAACGAAGGGCCATTTGGTCACTGGAATGTGCTTGCCGTATTTAGCGACAACGGCGGTAACCGCTGGCAACTCGGTGAACCCGCGCCCAATTGCAACATCACCAACGCCAGCGGAAAAAGCCTCAGTCTGGTCAACGAAGTGCAGATGGCCGAACTGCCCGATGGCACCGTGATGCTCAACAGCCGCAAGTGGGGCGGCAAACCACTCCGAAAAATTGCCTTGAGCCGCGACGGCGGCGCGACGTGGTCACCAATCCAAGAGGAAACCGCCCTGCGTGATCCCGGCTGCATGGCGTCGCTATTTTCCCTTGAAATTCCGGGTCAGCAGAATCTCCTGCTTTATTCCGGACCGGACAGCGCCAAACGCGAAAACGGCACGGTGCACCTGAGCCGCGACCAAGGCCAGACCTGGCCGGTGAAAAAAGTGTTATGGCCCGGCAGCTTTGCCTACAGCGTCCTGACCCGGCTGCCGGACGGCGAGATCGGCTGCCTGTTCGAGACGGATGAGGCGAACCGCATTGTCTTCGGGCGCTTTCCACTGGCATGGCTCGAAAGTGGTGGTGAAAAATCTCAGGCAGACGGCCAATGAAGATTGTCTTTTTGTTACTCTCTGCGACCTTGCTGTTCTCGCCCGGAACGCACGCGGAATTCTCCCTCGCGCCGGCCTTTGGAGACAACATGGTTTTGCAGCGCAATCAGCCGGTACCGGTCTGGGGCAAGTCAGAAGCCGGCGAGACAATTTCCGTTCAATTCGCCAACCAGACAAACAGTGCGACCGCCGATACGGCTGGAAACTGGAAAGTCCTGCTCGCACCGCTATCCGCAAGCACCGAGCCGCGCTCGCTGACTGTCACCGGCAGAAGCAGTCGGCACTTTACAAACATACTCGTCGGCGAAGTCTGGCTGGCCGCCGGGCAGTCGAATATGGAATTTCCGCTGACACGCGAGGCGCACGCAGCCACAGAAATCCCCGCCGCCACCAATATAATGATCCGTTTGCTGAACCTTACGTTCGCGGGCCAGTATTTTTTCAGCAAGCCGTTTGGCTCAAATGAAGTCGCGCACATGACGCCGGAACTACTTTTCCACGGCGATTGGAAAAGCTGTACGCCGTCGAGTGCGAAAGATTTTTCCGCCATCGCGTATTATTTCAGCCGCGAAATTCAGCGGGTCCAAAACGTGCCGGTCGGCATCATCAACTGTTCCGTGGGCGGCAGCCCGATCGAAGCGTGGATTCGCTATGCGGTTTTGGATTCTGATACGAAACTTCGCGCCATGACACTCGGCAACTGGCTCACGAACACCGCGCTCGACGATTGGTGCCGCCAGCGCAGCCACGAAAATCTGGATGCACCGCTCACCGCCGGCCTGGCTGTACCAGGCGACGACCTCGGCCCGAATCATCCTTTCAAGCCCGGGTTTCTGTGGACAGCCGGCCCGGCCCGGATCGCACCGTTTGCGCTGCGCGGCGTCCTCTGGTATCAGGGCGAAAGCAATTCGCTCGAAGAACGCCGCGTGCGCCAGCATGAAAAACTTTTTCCGCTCCTAGTCCGCGACTGGCGCGCGGCATGGGGAGAGGAGCTTCCATTTCTATTTTGCCAGCTTTCGAGCATCACGACAAACCACTACAAATCCGCGTTCTGGCCGGAGTTCCGCGATCAGCAGCGGCGGTTTGTGTCCACCCTGCCCCACACCGGTCTCGCCGTGACGAGCGACCACGGCTTGCCGAACGACGTCCATCCGCGTGAAAAGCGCGAAATCGGCCGGCGCCTCGCGCTCGTCGCCCGCGCCACAGTATATGGCGAGACGATTGAATTCAGCGGCCCGCAGCCATTAAACGCCAGGGCGCGAGGCGCACAGGTAGAGTTGGAGCTTAGCCATGCCGGCGGCTTAAAAACCGACGACGCCCAGGCTCCGGCAAGTTTTGAGATTGCCGGCGATGATGGGATATTTCATCCAGCTACCGCCACACTTGATGGGGAAAAGATTTTATTATCTGTAGCGGAGGTTTGCTCTCCCCGACGTGTCCGCTACGGATGGCAGCCGTTCAGCCAGGGCAACCTCGTGAACCGGGCCGGGCTACCCGCCACCACATTTGAATTACCAGTCAACGCCCGATGAAAACCACGCACCTCGCCACCCCCGAAAGCCGGGCGCAGCTGGCCGCATTTTACCGCGGCACCCTGCTCAACAACGTCATCCCGTTCTGGCTCCGTCACGGACTGGACCGCGAGCACGGCGGGATCATGACCGCGCTGGACCGCGATGGGACGCTGCTGGACACTGACAAATCCGTCTGGTTTCAGGGCCGCGCCGGCTGGATGTTCGCCACGCTTTATAACACGGTTGAGCCGCGCGCCGAATGGCTGGAGGCCGCGCGTTCCTCTGTCGAATTTTCCCGCAAACATTGCTTCGCCCCAGATGGTAAAATGTATTATTCCGTCACCCGCGAAGGAAAACCGCTGCGGATGCGCCGGTATGTTTACAGCGAAAGTTTTGCCGCCATCGCCAATGCCGCCTATGCCAAGGCCACCGGTGACGCCCGCGCCGCCGAGGACGCGATAAAAACCTTTTCCACCTTCTTGCGCTACTCGTTCGAGCCGGGCGTGATGCCCCCCAAATTTGAGCCGACGCGGCCAGCCAAAGGGATCGCACCGTTGATGATCAGCATTGTGACTGCACAGGAACTGCGGGCGAACCTCGGCGATGTGACCATCTCCCACCGCACCTGCACGGAGTGGATTGAGGCCTGCATCGCGGAAATTGAGCGCGATTTTTGCAAGCCCGACTTGCAGGTGCTCATGGAGATGGTCACCCCAGACGGGAGCGTGATCGACCACATCGACGGGCGCACGCTAAACCCCGGCCACGCGATTGAATGCGCGTGGTTTGTGATGCACGAGGGGATGATTCGCGGTGATAAAAAGATGATCCGGCTCGGCACCACGATTCTCGACTGGATGTGGTCGCGCGGCTGGGACGACGAATACGGCGGCATTTTTTATTTCCGCGATGTGTTCGGGAAACCCGTGCAGGAGTATTGGCACGACATGAAATTCTGGTGGCCGCACAACGAGGCCATCATTGCCACGCTGCTCGCCTGGAAACTCACCGGCGAGGATAAATACGCGCGCTGGCACCAACTCGTCCACGACTGGAGTTTTAAGCACTTTCCCGACCCGGAGTACGGCGAATGGTATGGCTACCTGCACCGGGACGGCAGTGTTTCGCAAAGGGCGAAAGGCAACCTCTACAAAGGCCCGTTCCATCTCCCGAGGATGTTATGGTATTGCAGTCACCCCCCCCTCGGGAGCAAGTCGGCGTAGGCGTTGTTTCGAGTCAGTTCTTTGGTTTCAGTTTCAGCCAGAAATGTGATTTAAAAATATTGAAACTGCGCGGTCGCCGTGGTGTCGGCAGAAGATGTGATACGCAGCCAATAGGCGGCAAAGGCTTCGGGAAATTTGTGCTCTAGTTTTTCACCGGGCTTCACCGTGAGCGAAGTGACTTCGCCCCATTTGCCGGTGCCGGTGATATCAGCCTCAATCTTGAACGTGACCGATTCCTTGCCCGTGTGAGAGAGGGTGAGACTTTTATGGTCATAACCCGAGGCGAGATACGCGTCGCTGGGAATATGCGCTTTGACGGCGGTTTCGAGCCATGGCCCGCCGTGACCCCGCGGTTTGCCGAATTGCCAAAGGTCATCCAGCGCACCGACCCAGAGCGCGCACTTTCCGTCATCGCTGCGGATGATATGTTCGCCCTTTGCACCGTCCGCGATGCCGCTGATCACGAGCATGCCACGATAGCTCGCGTAATCCTTGATCCGGCGGTTGTGCGTGGCGATTGGCCGGAGCTTGCCGAAGCCGCCGGAACTTTCACCGGGCAGCTCATAAAACGTGCCGTGGCAGTTGAATAAATCGCGCTCGGTCACGACTTCGCGATCCACGCGCTCATCCCCCAGCGCACCGGGAGCATCGAACGCCGCGTCGCCCTTCGGCAAACGCCAGCGGCGGCCATTTTCTTCCACATACAAAACAGACGCGGGGTCCACACTTAAAACATCTTTGGGGATCGTCATGTTTGTGCGCAAATAATCACCCGCCTTGCGATCATCAATACGGTGGAGTTTCAAATCACCATCGAGTTCGTAGTAACCTTCCGCGGCGGCGCAGCCGAGAGTGCGCTTGTTGTCACCCCGGGCGCGGAGCAAAGCACCGGAAACTTTGGTGTCGGTCGGTTTGGCAATGCCACTGAAAATAGGCGAGGCCGTTTCCGTGCGCGGGTCGTCGTTGCGATACTGGAAAAACGCGGTGGCTTTTGTGCAATCGTGGTTCGCCGCGAGACGAATCCACGCGCCAGTTTCGTTCAGCTTGAACTCGACCAGTTTGGTTTCGTTCGCCCCGACAACGACATTACGAAGTTTCGTCCATTCGCCGGTTCCGTTCCTGTCTACTTCCAGCGTGAAGGTCACGGACTTCGGCGCGGAATGTTGCAGCCAGAGCGCGCGTTGCGTGAAGCCGCTGAAAAGATATGGCTCGCTAGCAACTCCGGCTTTGATTTCGTCATCCCACCAAACGGCGCCGCGACCGAGCGCGGGGCCGAATGCATCCAGCATTTCTGGCTTCACGAATTGCAGATTCGACTGCGACTGGCCTGGTGTGAGGATTTTCCCCTTCGCTTTGCGGCCGTTGAAAAACTCGCTCTTGGCCGTCATATCGCAGCCGAAAACAACACGGTCGTTCCACCGGCAAAAGTCGCCGATGACGCAGAGATACGCCGAACGCGGCGCGATGCCGGCGGAGTTGTGGGCGGAGAAATTTTTTGGAAAACGCCAGAAGCCGCCATGCATGGTCATCAGCAAATCGTCCCCGCCGATGTCACGGATGCGCGGCCATTCGGTGTGCCAGCCGTGCGCGCCGTCATAGGTGTGCGATGCTTTCGGCAGCCGGAACGAGGTCCATTTGCCGGCGTCCAGACACATCAAAATCAGCGAGCGCTTGTCCCAGCCGATGCTCCAGAGCGGATCGGTGTCGGGATGTGCGTTGCCATAAATACCGCCTGGCCCGGTGACTTCGGTGAACTGCGCACGGCGCACCAAAGCGTAATCGCCGGAGCCAAACCATTCACCGAGCGCACCGCTCACGGTATCGGGGTTTGTCTCGGCATCTTTGCCGTGCTCACCATTGTTGGAAAACACAACTCGCCCCTGACCGGAAAAAAGGCCTTTGCCGTGCCAGCCGGGCAGTTTCGTCTCCACCGTAGCCGGATGGGTTTCACTCACAGTGCCGGGCTTCGGTTTGTTGTAGCGATCCTTCAACAAGCCGTTGACTTCAAGCGAATGCACGTCCACTTCGTAAAGTCCGGCTTCCATGGTGGCAAAATACACCTTGTTCGTTGGGTCGGTGAGATGTCGCGCCACGCCGGTCAACCGGCCGGGCATTTTCTGCCACGGAAGCACACGCACATTGCGATCCGCATCCACCAGATACGGGCCGATGATGAGCTGCTGCGATTCGCGGTGAATCATGCGGTCAGCCGGCGTGCCCCCGATGCTTTCGGGCCGGATGATCTGCCGCAAATCGGGCGTGATCTCGTAAAGCTTGTCGCTTGAGCCATAAGGCAGATGCGGGCCGTAGCTGATAACCCACAGGCCATCCGCCCACGGCACGATGGCGCCCGTGCCACATTCGCCTTCATTGTTAAACGTCGCGAGCGACGGGTAGATGCCGGAGACGACAAGCGGTTCAGCGCCAAAGCTGTTACCGGCGAAAAGGCAGGCCATGAGTGGACCGATCCACAATCTGGATTGAATTTTCATTAATTTATTCATTCAAACGACATTGCCGCGTTTTCGCAAGCGCCAAACCAGCACCAGCGCGACCGGCTGCGCACGCCAGCCCACCGGGCAAATGGATGTCCCGGCCAGTCAGTTTCAACTTTGAACCCGCACGGTGAATTGCTACGTTGCACCCATGGCAAGAAAGTCGGGCGACGAGTCCAATCCCAAGAACGGTTTTGATGATGTCATCGGCATCGCGCTGCTCGCGCTGGCGCTGCTGCTGCTTGTGGCGCAACTGTCGTTTGACCGCTACGACCTGCCCTTCGTCCGCACGCCGCCGAACAAGGAAATCCACAACTGGATCGGCACCATCGGTGCTTATCTCGCTTGGTTCACGTTTGTGCCGCTGGGCATCGCGGCGTATCTGCTGCCTTGGATTTTCGCCGCGTTCGGCGCGGCGTATCTGCTGAATTTTCTCCGCTACCTCCGCGAACGCCTGCGCTGGTGCCTGCTCTGGACGACGGTCCTGCTAATCTCGCTTACCGGCCTGCTACATCTCGCCACCAACATTGACTTGTTAAAGGATTGGTGTTTCAGCATCAATACCCATCCCGCCGGTGGTTGGCTGGGGTATCTCACTTACGGACGTCTGAACCGATACGACTATGGCTTCTGCCTGCTCGGACGCCTTGGCGCGACGATCATTTATGCCGCGCTCGGTCTCATCAGCCTGCTGTTCCTGACCAACTTCCAGCTCGGCATCTGGATCCGCGCCCTGCTGCAAAAGGAACAGGCCGCGCCGGAAAGCGCATTGAAATCCGCCGAGGAAATCGACCTGGCGAACCGGGCGAAGAAGCTGGAAGAACAGAAGCGCAAGCTGGAGGAGGAAATCGGGCGCACCGATAAACCGGAGAAGACTTCCAGCGGCCTTGGCGCCGACGGCCTGCCCGTGCCGGAACCCACCATCCGCGACTTGAGCTATCCGCAGACCAAAGGCCCACGCCTCACCAAAACCACCTTGCCCCCGAAAGCGCCAAAGGAAATCGCGCCCGCCGCGGACGGCCTCGAAGTAGGCGAGGTCATTCACGCTGAAGAGATCAAGCCGGCGACGACCGATGAGATTCTGGGCCGCAAGTCCGAGGTGAAGCCCGCCGAGAAAAAGCCGGCGGAAGAACCCAAAGCTGAACCCGCCCTCACGGAAAAGGTGGAAGCGCCAGCCGCCGACAAACCCGCCGCGCCGAAAGTCGAGCCCGTCATCACGATTGCCGATGGTTCCGTGCCGCCCGCGCCAGCGCCACGGCCCAAGCCCGTGCCGAAACGGCCGAAACCGATGACTGTGGCTTCCGTGCCGATGATCGGCAACTACCAGTTGCCTTCGATGGATTTCCTGCAGCACGCGGACATGACCGTCAAGCCGACCGAGTCCAAGGAAGAACTCATGGCCAACGCGCGGCTCATGCAGCAGACACTCGCGCAGTTCGACATCGAAGTCTCCCTCGGCGATATCACCAAGGGGCCGACCATCACGCGCTACGAATTGCATCCCGCACCCGGCGTGAAGCTGGAGAAGATCCAAAATCTTTCCAACAACCTCGCCGCCGCGCTCAAGGCCGAGCGCATTCACATCCTTGCGCCGGTTCCCGGCAAATCCTCCGTCGGCATCGAGGTGCCGAACCTCATCAAGACGAAGGTCATCATGCGCGATCTGTTCGAGTCGGACGAATGGCGCAACACCAAGGCGCGCATCCCCATCGCGCTCGGCAAGGACGTTTACGGCCATCCGATCGTCGCCGACCTCGCCGAAATGCCGCACTGCCTCATCGCCGGTTCGACGGGTTCCGGCAAATCCGTTTGCATCAATTCCATCATCGCCTCCCTGCTCTACCGCTTCTCGCCAGATCAACTCCGCTTCGTGATGATCGACCCGAAAGTCGTCGAACTGCAGCAATACAACGCCCTGCCTCATCTCGTCGTGCCCGTCGTGACCGATCCGAAAAAGGTGCTGCTCGCCCTGCGCTGGGTCGTGAACGAGATGGAGAAGCGCTACAAGATCTTCGCCCGCGTCGGCGTCCGCAACATCGCCTCGTTCAATTCCCGGCCGAAGAACAAGCCGCTGCCGGAGCAGGAATTGGAATTGCCGCTGTCCGCCAAGAAGGAAAAAGTCGAGGCGGGCGCAGGCGGCTTCGCGGTGGAAGTGGACGAGGAAATTGTCGTGCCGCGGGAGGAAGACATAATCATCCCCGAAAAGCTTTCCTACATCGTCGTCATCATCGACGAGTTAGCGGACCTGATGTTGGTTGCACCGGCGGACGTGGAAATGGCCATCGCGCGCATCACGCAGATGGCGCGCGCGGCGGGCATCCATTGCATCGTCGCCACGCAGCGGCCATCCGTGGATGTCATCACCGGCGTCATCAAAGCGAACATCCCCGCCCGCATCGCGTTCCAGGTGGCGAGCCGCGTGGATTCACGCACGATTCTCGATGCGATGGGCGCCGACAAGCTGCTTGGCAAGGGCGACATGCTGTATCTCCCGCCCGGTTCCGGCAATCTGAAGCGTGCCCAGGGCGCGCTTATCACCGACAAGGAGCTGGAGGACATCGTCAACTACATCGCCAAGCAGGGCAAACCGAGTTACGAAATGGAAATCCACCAGCAGCTCTCCAAGCCGTCCGCGAACACGGACATCGAGAGCGGCATTGACGAGGACGAGGAACTCATCCAGCAGTGCATCGAAGTCATCCGCAGCGAACAGAAGGCCAGCGTCTCGCTGATGCAACGCCGGCTGCGACTGGGCTACACCCGCGCCGCGCGCATCATGGACGAACTCGAAGGCCGCGGCATCGTCGGGCCCAGCCAGGGCGCCGAGCCGCGCGAAATCCTTATCGACCTCGACGGCGGCGGCGCCGATGGCGGCACGCAGAGCGCCGTTTGAGCCGGGGAGAAAGGTCCACACGCAACCGCTCACGGCGGCCGGTTTCCCAAGATCACTTCAACGGATACTGCCAGACCCAGTCGCCATTCTCGCGGTCTTCCTTGCCGTCGTCGGTCAAGGCGGTGATGCCGCCCTCATCCACCTCGTTCCAGCCGATGGAATAGAGCCGGAAATCCTTATCATCCGGCCGCGCGTAGTTCAGCGTTTTGCCGCTGATGATATCGTGCGGAACCTTTTCTATGAACTGCGGCCCGAGCGCGGCGAGCGTGGCGGGATAGTGTCCGTTTGCTAGCCGGTAACGCTCCAGGGCGCAGGCGATTCGGGCCTGATCCACCCAAGTCTGGTTGCGCGCCATCGTGGCGGCAGCCTTGGAAAAATTGGGAACGCACATGGCGGCGATAAAATTCATCGGCGTCCCGTGGTCAAATGCACGGTTGATGCTGGCATTGCTGGCTCTGGCCATGGAGGGCGAAACGGTGTTGCTCGCCAAGTCAAAGCCTTCCAGCATCTGCGATTCCAGTGTGACGATCAGAGCCTTATTCTGATAAATCCAACCGGCGGGCATTAGCCACCAGGCGAGATCGGAAGCCTGCCGGTGTGAGCCGTGGATTTCCCGCATCAATTCATCCGGCGTCAGGACGTTGAGCATCTGACACACCCCGGCGCGTTCGGCGCGGAAGGAATTGACCACTTCGGGCAGCAGGTTGATTTCGGTCAGCTGCCGTTGCAAGGCGGTCAGCTCCGGCTCGCGCCACGAACGCGAAGCCACTCCGCACGCGACCGCTTCCGCATACAGCCCGGCGATGGCGACGTGAACCATGGAAGAGACAAGAGTTACGGGTTTGTGATCCGGCACCAGAGTCTGATTCAAGTGGTGCAACAGCGTCAGGTCCGCCAACGCCTTGGCCGGTTCACCCAACACGAGCTGACATTTGGCGCGATGGGCGAGCGTCTGACTCACATTGCGGTAGTTGACGAAATTCGGGAGGGGCTCTTTGAAAGGACGGGTGTAATCCCCATCCAGCCGCGCCAGCGGACGCTGGAGCGCGGTGCGCATCAGGTCAAAGCCCGGCTCATAGGCGGCGCACCACGCGACGTAATTGCTCGCGGAGATTTCGGTGATGACGGTGGCGGTGGTTTCCGGATTGCCGGCGGGCAGAAGATTGGGCGAAGGGTTGGTGGCACCTTTGACAAACCACTCGGTCATCATGGGCGCGTGGTAGAAATTCTTATCGGCCGGCACCGGTGCAGGGATGAAAGTATTCCAATCCAGCGATTCGCCACGCGCTTTGGCTGCGCTCGCGGATGCTTGCCACGCGCGCACGCCGCGCGCGTTTTCCACCGCATAGAAACCGGCGGCCAGGATAAAGAGGATGGCGATCGTGATGGCTGTTCGCCATAGAATGGATTTGAGCGGGTCGGACATCGCGGGGGGATATTCCAAGATTGGCCGGCGCGCGTCAAACCCTCGGCTTATAGAACATCATCGGCGGGCTTCCAATTTCGGGCGTGAAGTATTGATTCCGCGTCCGCGCCGTCAACGCGCACGGCGCGTCGCAGTGGAGCAATCTGGCCACGGCCCGAGGGAAATGACCGGGCCAGCCACCGGGCCGGGGCGCCGGCCGCGGTCGCAAAACTTGACGTGGGGACACAAAAAATCTATTGTCGTGCGCTCGGGTTGGTGGTCGTAGCTCAATGGTAGAGTCCCAGATTGTGATTCTGGCTGTTGCGGGTTCGAATCCCGTCGGCCACCCCAACCTTAAATTTCATTGTTCTGCACAATAGAATCAATGGTCTTATTCAATCCAATAGATGCCAGAATGGCGCTTTGGATTGGCACAGTGCAACATCTGTGCAACAATAAGACGCATGAAAACGCACCGTTCACGCAAACCCGACTGGCCCCGCAAAGTTACCGTAGGCCGCGAGCATGTCAGCATCTACAAGCGCACCGCTCCAAACGGCTCGACTTGTTTCATGGTTGCCAATTACGCGGACGGCAAACGCCGGTTTGATTCTTACGCCTACGAAGCCCTTGCCCTTGAAGCGGCGGGCAAACTCGCCCGGCAGATGAGCGAGCGCGAAGTCTTGGCGGCTGCGATGACCAATGAACAAGCGAGTGAATTTGCCGCCGCAGTCCAAAGAATCGCCCCTTTCAAGGTCGGGCTGCTGTCCGTCGCCGACGCCGTGGCGAATGCGTTGAAAATTCTAGGCGGCTTTGAAAACATGGATAAGGTCAGAGAGGCCGCCGCACAAGGAAAGTCACTGCCCGCTCTGTCCGAGTTTCTAGCCGCGGCGAAGTTCTACTATGAACGCCACAAGAAAATTACAGCCAAGCGCGTTGCTGATGTTGTCACTGAATTGATTTCCCACAAAAAGGCCCGCAAAAAAAGCGAGCGCTACTTGCGAGACTTAAATTCGCGGCTGAACCGGTTCGCCGAAACATTTCAAAAGAATGTCGGCGATGTGACGACGCCGGAATTACAATCGTGGCTGGATGATATGAAGCTTTCGGCCCGTTCCGTGAAAAACTACCGCGCCGCTCTGGAAATGCTGTTCACCTTCGCTGAATCACGCGGCTATGTTGCCAAAGGCTGCAACCCGGTGGACGACACGGAAAAAGTTGCGGGCGTCAGCGCTGGCGCGATTGAAATTTTTAAGCCGAAGGAAATCACCGCCCTGCTGAATCACGCGCCGCGTAAATATCTGCCGCTGGTTGCGCTCGGTGCATTCGCCGGGCTTCGCACCGCCGAAGCCGAAAGGCTGGAATGGAGCGACATTGATTTTGAAGGCGGTTTCATTCACATCGCCGGCGAAAAGGCTAAAACTCGCTCACGCCGGCTTGTGCCGATTCTGCCGAATTTGAGGGCATGGTTAATTCCCTATGCGAAAAAAACCGGCAAGGTTTGGGCAGACAGTGAACGCGAGCGCAAACGTTTACGGAACAAGATGCTGAAAGCATCCGGCGTGAAATGGAAAGATAACGGCTTGCGTCACTCATTTTGCTCTTACCGTTTGGCCGTCACACATGATGCGGCTAAAACGTCTCTAGAGGCGGGCAACTCTCCGCAAATGATTTTTCAACACTATCGTGAACTGGTAAAGCCCGCCGATGCGCTTGAATGGTTCAGCGTGTTGCCGGAAGGCGAGCCCGCGCCGGTGGTTACCAAGAAAATCCCAATCGTCAACCGCCGACAGCCGTTGCCCCATGTTGCTCGGATGCCAAAGGAGGGAACCGTCGCGGCAAACTAAAATCACCAATTATTCGTATGACAAAGCCAATCTGTAAGAATAAAAAAATTTCACTTTGCAATAATCTACTAAATGCCGATTTTCCGGCTCCCATTATTCCTCCACATCCGAAATTTATTGTCCCAAGAGAGATGCGGGGGCTGCTAGTCGTAACTCCAGATGTAAAGAAATCTTGGATAAAACATCATTTGGTTGGTGAATCTTTGGCTAAAAAACCAATTTCGCAACGAGGTCGCGATTGGTTCTGGCGGGTAGCTGTCCTTACCAAGAAATCAGATTGTCCAGCCGATGTGCTTCAAAATTTCAACGTCATTCGCAAACAACTAAAGAGGGAGTTTTCTGAAAATCTAGATTCTGGCAAACTAAAGGAATTTATCAGGTCATTGGACGAAGCCTTGGGCAAACCAGTTAACCGCCACGACGTTGAAAGCAAGGTGAGTGATTTTCTAATTAGGGGTTGGATTCATCATGATTCTCCTTTCTGCTGCTTCAACTATGAAGCCTTGGCCGGCCTGCTAACATACGTTTTTGAAAAGGATTACAACTCCAATTATTTGGGCAAGTTGTGTCGAAAACTCAAACTAAAACCAGTCCATAATCCTCCTGTAGGTGTCGTAATCGAAACGAAGAACCTACGAGTTTTTAAGGTCGGATTTGATGCAATATAACTGAGGGATTAGAGATTGGGTCTAGGTTTAATTTGGTCCACCATTTAAGTCCTACAGGGTTGCACGATAATTCGCATTATCGGGGCAGCTATGAGAAATCAAATCAAGTCCGAAACCGTTGCGGGCAATTCAGAATCAACGGCAACTGTTAATCTAAACCTCCCGCGCTATGGCTCGAAGCGAGATGTTGCAGCTATGCTCCAAATGTCTGTCCGCTCGGTGGACAACTTTCTGGCCCAGGGTTGCCCCCACTTAAAGCTTGGCGAACGCCGAGTTCGCTTCGACCTGGTAGAAGCGCGGAATTGGTTTGCAGAAACTTACCGCATCCAACGGCGCGGTGCGGTGCGGGCGGTCAGAAATCAGCAACCGGGGGTGCCCAATGAATAATCCTGCGCCCACCCACCCCGAAATCGCATCGAAAATAGCTATTAAACGCGCCGGAAGGCTTTCAACCTGTCCAAGTAGCTGGCAAGGCGTCCTGAAGCGTTCTTGGGCGGGAAACAGTCGAAAAACAGCTATCCGTGCGTTCTGTGGCGAATGTCAAGGTTTTGACCGTCAGGGAATCACCGATTGCACATGCTACGCTTGCCCATTGTGGAATACCCGTCCGTTCCAGAAACTTGAGGTCAGCGTATCGGCCGGGGTCACCAAAGCCGCATCCAGCCCTGACCATTCATCCACTAGCGAGTCATCCGGTCCTAAAGCGGATGTGCCAGCATATTTGCCAGCGAATCTGGAGCGGTCGGCCCCAATTTCCGAGTCGGGTGGATGCGGAGGGTACGATGCAAATTTAAAAATGTGAGCTACTAAAGGCGGAACCAATTACTTTTTTATAGATTTCGTCCAGGAGACTTGACTCGGTCAAAGTAGTCACTAAAAAGGCTTTGCTTAACGAGCAAAATTGTTGGTTTTTAAATTTTCGCCAGTCTGAAGGCGAGTCATAAATGTCAGACCGACCATCCCTGTTTGGTCATGCGATTGAGAAGCATTCAGGGAATTGCAAGCGTTGCGAATATTAATATAAGCACTGGAAGGATGGCATCGCCAGTGCGACTTCGAGCAAGCACCGCGAGGGGCTTGCCTAAATCACAACTCGGTCTCCATAAGGAGATGGATGCAATGGGAGCGGTGGGTATTTCACCGCACGTCACAAGCCGGTACGAAGGGCGTATGACCATTGTAATGACGCGAAAGCTCGCTGCTCACGGCGAAGAGTGGGACGGGATTAACCGTATCCAACAAAATTGCACCCGCAAGAACACATTGCAATTCAGATAGGCCCACGGCGATGGCTTACTTGAGATAATATTTCAAGCGATTGGTGATAATGCCTGACTGCGGGAAACAACCAGAACCAAAAGTTCGCGGGTGGCCGCGTGCTGCTTACGGGATTAACCATCAGAACAACGTAACATGAGCATCAACTGGCGAAGCGTGAGGAAGCGCGAAGCTTTTTTCTTAAAGACTGGCAAACTGACAATGGGGAAAAATCTGTTCAGACCAAGACGACGTTTCAAACGGCGACCTCCATTGGCACATAAAGCACCTAGACGACCAATTACAATGGTAGTTTCCGAGGTGAATAGCAGCGAGCGGGAAGAACCATTACGGCAGGTGGCCCATCAAATCGGGCAGACAAATTCCACGTCATAATGCAAAAGCAGCTTGCATCTCCCTCTTTCTGAGTGCCTAATGGAACCGTCTGAAAATGCTGAATGATGTACGGAAATAGACTGAAAGAATCTCGCGTAGCTTGGCTACGGGTCTCATTCGAAAACCTCGAATTTTCAAAGCAGGGAGACCGGCCGGCACGCGACCAATCAGGCGCGGTTGGCGTATTTCTCTGCAAGGCGCTTCGCGGTGCCTCGGATTAGAGTGCGTTGAGTCCGCACAGTTGTATCTCCGTTATCGTTCCACAAAATGAACGGAATCATAATGAATGAAGAGACTATCCTTGGGGGCATCCTCATTGTGTTGGGTTTGCTGTTTTGTTTAGCTTTTCTTTGGAAGCCCTTCAGATATTTGTGGTCGCAAGTCAAAACGGGTTCGGGTCGTAAACTAATCTTTGGTTGCGGAGCCATTGCGTTTGTCTTGTGCGGGTTGTTTCCGCCGTGGCTTTCCGTTTCGTATGAAGGACATGCTCACGCGATGGGTTTTAGTTTCATTTTAACGCCCCCATCAACATGGACTAGACTTGATTTTTCTCGCCTGACAGTGGAATGGCTCTGCGTTGTAGTTGCGACCGGAACTCTTTTGCTACTTACGACAAATTCTGGAAAAAAAGTCAACGAATCACCTGTCCCACAATTACCAAAAACTGATAAGGCCACCGAGTTTCCCGACCCGGTATCCGCAGCCCTTACTACCCAAAGTTCAGCACCCGATGTTTCTCAAAGCGATAAGCTAGGCGGCAGGGTCAAGTAAAGCTGCTCTGGTGAAAAGGGGTATGGTAGAAAAACGACATTGGGGTTTTCATTCGCACATTCCCGCACCCATTCTTCGGTCGCAGGCCAACCGCCGCCGACGATAATTGGAAAAGTGGCTTTTCTTTCCACCAACCGCCCGACAATTTCTCGTCCGGTCATACCCGCCATACGGTCGCGCACAATCAGCAGAGCGGGGTCGCTTTGTGACAATTCCCGCCACGCTTCCTCGCTGTCCTGAAACTTGCGGATGGTGATGTTTCCAAATTTGGCTCGCAGCGCGAATTCAAGCGCCTCCAAAATAAACGATTCATCATCTACCAGCATGACCGTGCGCGAACGGATGGCCTGCCGTTGCAGATTTAATTGCTTCAGCAAATTTTTACCCTCCTTCAATTCCGCCGGACTCAACTCGATGGTCAGTCCCAAGGCTAGGCTGTGGTAATCCGGTTTTTTCATAATTAGTTTTTGGTGCGTTTCCAAATAAGCTGCATCCTGCCCCTGTCATCCCGCACCAGATTCTTTGACCCGGCACCTGTCGCCAGTTCAATCAATCTGGCTGACTGGCTCGGCGTTAGTGAAACATTCCCGCCATATTCAACCACAAAAGTGTCCGGGCTTTGCAAGGCCACGCGAACCCACCCTGCATCAAACAGTTTTTGTTTCGCATTCTCGCCGCCTTCCTGTGGCATCGGTGCCGCAACCTCCAAACCAAGCGCCAGTCGCGCCCACTGCTCATGGATAAATCCATCGAGATAGTGCAAGCTGCCGGACGGCGACAGCCATGCCTTTTGAAATTTTAAGTCGCCGCTTTGTTCCGTTGGCGGATTTATTTTTGTAATCATGGTGTTTCCCCCTCCACCGGATTTTTCTGCGGGTCTGCCTTGGGCTGCTGCAAACGGATGGCCTCTCGTCGCAGCTTTGATTGCCGCCGCAATTCTTCGCCATGCTTCAATTCCGCCGGACTCAACTCGATGCACAACGAAATGAGTAAGTCTTTATATTTCTCTTTAAGCTTATCTGTATTCATATTGCGTGTTTTTTTGGTGGCTGGATAAATGCGCCATCGCTTTTCAAGTTGCTTGTGCCGTGTGCCTTCAAAATCCCGGCCTCCTTAAGTTGTTGAATCACTCTTGCTTTGAATGCCTCAAAGCTCTCATCCGGCTCCAAAGTGACAAGAACCAAAGGTTTGCGCGAATACTTGGGTGCCGCTGGCTCCGCTGCTGGGTGGTAGGGGTGAGGACGTGAAGCGGCAGCATCTTCGGACTGCCCGCTGGACTGATTTGTTTTCATGTGTGTTCGGTTTCAAACACACCAGAAGCTGTAAATAAAAAACCCACCCGAACATTTCATCAGGTGGGTCATCTTTACAGATGTTGTCGGGATTACAAACCCCGCACATCGAACCAGAAAATTCTCTCTGGCTCTAGGCACCGCAGCTTGCGCTCGGTTGCCGGACAGGACTACGCCTGCCACTCCTGATGCTGGCGTCATTGAATCACATATCCCGCCGCTTGGCAATAGAGACGACCATTCACTGACGAACATTTTCTGCTACCCCACGTCACCCGTCCAGTTTAAGGTTTGTGTCTTCTTTTGGGAAGCTCATCTGCCGGTGTGCAAAACGGGTGCGGTATTGGTGATAATCTCAATCACCGGGGCACGCGGAGCAGCCATGCTGCGTGTCTCAGGATGCGAGACGTAATTCCACGCCTTGCGAGAGTGCTGCCAGTGCCGGAGCGAATCGTAAGCCACGAACTGATACGCCAGCACAATCAGCCAGAACACGATTTGATAACTCGGCTTGGAAACTTTGTGCCGCAACCGGCGCTGCGCCAGAAACGCTCCGGGCCAGCCGCCCAGCAATTCGGTCAGGTGCAGTTTAGCCTCAGAAATGCGCCAGTCCTTCTCCCGCGCCCGCCGCTTGTCCGCCGCATAGGCCGCGTAGCTGATGATTCCCAGCACCAGTGCCACGCCATACCAACGGAAGTCCGCACCGCGCCGATGCAAAGCGATGACGGGCAGCACCAACAAACCTGCCAACACCAACACCGCCAGCACCGTGATACGTCCGCCGTCATTCACATGTGCGGCATTTTGGGCGCACGTCCGGCCTAGGGCATCCTTGCCCAGCGTGAACCAGACGACATCGCCCACGGCGGGTCGTTTATGCCGCTCAATGAAATCACGCCGATGCAGGAATACCCGCTTCTGCCCCACCTGAAGATAGCCAAACCCCTTCTGGTCGTTCCATTCGACAATCTTGGCGGTTTGCGTTGAATCAGGCATGGCGCAGGGATTCAATGAGCGATTGAAGCTTCTGTCGGCCGGAGGAAACGGCTGGCTGTTCACACAGCCACTCCAACATCAAGATGTATTTCCCCGGTGTGAGTGGTTGTGGGTTTCGCGGGTCGGGAGGCAGGCCAAACCAGCCCTGCAATTGTTGAGTTGTGAACTGCGGTGGCGCATTCACTTCACAAAATATTATCTCACAGGCATGAAACGCACCGCATTCCATTGCCCGCAACCGATAACCTCTATCCCATTCTTCAAGGGTGGTAATTTTGCCCCTGATTCCGAAGCGGTCAGTGCGGTCGAGGGCCTGTGGTTCATTTCCGTCCACCATGCAATTGCTGGGAAGCGGTCTTCCTTGCTGGCGATACCATTCCGCCGCTTGGTCGTGCGAATCCAGCCCTCGTTTGGGTCTGTGCTTCAACCAAGAATTTTTTATCTGCAATACCGCCACTAACCGCCGCGCCCTTGCCGTGCCCGTGGGATAAATAAATTCCTTGGTGACGTAGGCGACCACATCGCCCTCATTAAGAATTCCAGCAAGGCGACCTTCGCGGCAAAGAGCTGTGATGGATGGAAACACCGATTCCAAGTCCGGCTCGCGGCGGCACGACGCATCGATGAACGGCGGCAGGGCATGATGGCGAATGGCAGTTTGCCCTATTGACGATTCTGCCAGTGGCCGGAACTCGCTGACATAACACGATACAGGTTTAGGCTGTAAACAAGGCGAAGGTTTGGCCATTGTTTAATGCGGATAAAAATCCTGCAAATGAGAGAGGATGAATTGGCCAACTTCATCCTGTAGGTCATCAGTCAGGTCGCTAAATGAGAGAGATTTTTTTATGATTACATGCACTCCCATCACATTGCCGCCGATGCCAGCACCCCATGTTTCCCCCATTGAAGAACCAAAAGATGTGTTTGTTAATGCGACGCCTATTGTTTTTGGAACAGCTTGGACAATATCCCAACCAGCCAAACCCAATTGCCGAAGAATAGTTAAATCAAATTTATCTGCCAACGATTCCTGGTTTAGCACAGAATCAACTGGCACGAAAACTGAATCATAAAGAAATACAGGTTTGCCGCTTTGTAACCGTGCTCGCAAAGATTCCTTAACTTGCATGACCTGTTGAATCATCACCTGCTGCGCCTCCAACCTTGCACGCTCATGCTTGGCGTGTTCGATTTCATCTTCGGTTGGCGGAATTGTGGCCGTTGTTTCGGCATGACAATTCGGACACTCTAGCGAGACCACTTCATCACTTTTGATTCCCGCAGCATCAAACTCAATTTGACCTTTGCACTGTAGGCATTCGCAAGTAAGCACCCGTGGAGAAGCTGTGATATCGGTCAAAATGGGCGGGGTGGATTTTCTCATGTTCAGAGCAAGTTATTCGTTTGCTTCAATTCGACAAGTTAAGGGTGGAGCCGTTTGTTGTCATTTGTCACTCCGCTTTCGCTTGCGGACGACGGCTTTGAGTCTTTCTACGTCGTCGCACTTTCCTTCCATCTTGTGCAGCATCCGGTGACAATTCGCGCAGACCGTCCGCAAGTCCTCAATCGAAGTTTTCACCGTGCCACTCAACTTACTCAAGGGGATGACGTGGTGCGCTTCGGCAAAATCTTCGCCCAACTCGCCATAGATGTCCTTAAAACGCATCCCGCAGACCTGACAGGTGTATTTGTCGTGAATTTTTCGTTCCGTTGCCAGATACCGGCTACGTTCACGTAGCAGATGTGAAATCACACGCTGGCGGTTTTCCTCCTGCGGAAAAACCTCATGTGCTTCATTTTCTCTTTCAGCTCGCGGCAAACTGCGGGCGACAGTTTCAAAGAATGCTGCGGCACGCGCCACAACATCGGGGTTGACCTTTGGCCCTTTTAACCGGCCCGTCTCGTCATAAATACCAAAATAGGAATATCTCTCCCAGTATTCCTCTAAAACAGCTTCCCCAAACTCATTGCGCTTGATGTTGTCGGGAAGAAAGTAAAAATTCCCGTCGCCCCATTTCATGTCCTCATCGGTGATTTCGCGGCAGACCGGCAGTTCTTTCTCCGCTTTCTTGGCAATAATCCGCATCTTGGCAACATTGCCCCAGGCTAGACAGTAATAGAATTTTCGGGATTCATGCCCGGCGAACCGGTCGAGCCAGATTTGCAGGCTGGCCTGCCCCCGGCCCAAATCTCCGATTTTTACCCGCCAGCCTCCGGTGTTGACCTTGCCAACGAGACTCGGCAAACGCAAGCGCATGGATGTGCCTTCCGTCTGATGCCAAAGTTTTTTGAATACAGCCTGTGCTGTTTTCAGGAGCAACCCTTTATCTTGCTGTGCGGTTGTTTTCATAAATCCGGACTGCTTCTATACCTGCGCCTGCCTACCCACTCTTCTGAGAGCAATGTATCTGTCCTGTCTTTTGGCCGGGCTCGCGCATTTGGTTTCCGGCCCAAGATTGATGTGAGCTTCGCAACGGCCTTCGCCTTCCTAGCTTTCTTTTTACTTTTTCCTGCTCTCATTGGGTTTATTCATTCGCGATACGACCCATGCCCAATGGTTGCTTCGATTCGCAGAGTCAAGGCGCGAGCCAACTCCGGCAGTTTATCGCTTTCCCAAGTGATATGGTTGTATTGCCTCGTGTCGAAATGAACTTCATTTAGAGCGTCTTTGCGACACAGCCAGATGACCTGCTGCCCCAAGCCAAGTGCATACCCAGCCTCGAAGTAAACTCCGCCACGCTGTCCGGTAAAATCAGCTACGAGAAACTTGCTGCGTTTGATGGAGGCAATAATTTCATCGTCTATCCGGTTGTTGTGGTCGTGTTTATCAATCCGAAACGGTTTGTAGCCTGCATCCAAAATCCCCTTCCGTATTCCAGCACTCCACAGCTTATCGGTCTCGCTGGAAAACATCATTGCCACAAATACTTGTATTGAATCCGTTGGCCGTCCCATTTCGTCTAAATGCGCCCAGCCTGCCGGTGATATTTTGAATTTGTTCGCTCCAAGATTTAGCAGATAACCCTTCTCTAAGGTAAGATATTCGTTCAGCAAATAATATAATTCTGTAAAGTTTTGAGCGCAGGATGCACCCTGCAAATTGAAAGCAAGTTCTATCGCTTCCACCTGCGATTTTTGCAGGGTGAATTCTTGCTGTGGACTTGTATCAAGAATAACGTGCCGAATCGATTCTACCATTGGAATATAAATCGTCGCTCCGGGTTTCGGCGCTATCAATCCTAGTTGTTGTAAAAGATTCTCAGCCTTTTCACCGACCGACGGCAATTTCTTTTCTAATTGAGGCAACAGTGCATCGGCTTGTAGATATTCGCCTGGATGTTCACGAATCCACTTTGAAGCCAATGTAACTCTTTTTTCAGAGTTAAGGTTTAATTTTGAGAGTAAAAGCTTCCAGTCTTCTTTGACACTATAGAGAACGCAACGACAACAGCTAACGATGGTACCACCATCTCCTAAGCTCCGAGTGCTGGGACTGCGACATATCATGCAAGCTTCATACGATTCGCTCATAGTTTAATCTTTCGAGTCCGGTTCAAGAACTGAAGGTTTTGTCGGATGGAGTTGGCGAATTTATTGGTCACAATTCTTAGTTGCTGAGCGTCTCACTTCCTCAATTCATCCAAATTCACCCAGTCGCCGGGTGCACGCTGGTATTGCCAGAAGGTCCACCCGTTGCAGGCGCGTTTGACGGCGTGCACACCGGCCAGTGACGGTGATGTGAAATGTTTTCCATCAAACCAAATTAGTCCGGTCTTGCGAACATAGGCCCAGAGCGTTTTCCCCTTGAACTTGGCTCGCAGTGTCAGTTTGGTCTTCGCGTAATCGGCAAGAACGGGTTTCCGGCCTTCCACTTCCCGCTCCAATTTCTTTTTAGGTGCCGATACAGTTTTCTGCCTGCCGAAAATGTCTCCCACTTTGACGCGCATTTCCCTAATCAAATCTTGCTTGAACCGGCGGCGCAGGTCTTCGGACCTGGCGAACTTGCCTTTCTGCTTGTTGCCCGGTGGTTTCACGATGCGGAGAATGAGCGATTCCAATTCGCGCAAATGACTGTCACCGATGGTGACGTAAATGCTGAACCTGTCCCACGAATCGTGGTGGCGGTCTTTCAGGTGGTGGCCAAGACGGCTGCGGAGGTTGCTCGCCAGACCGACGTAATAGATTTTGTTCCGCCGGTAGAGCGCATACACGCCCCACCGATTGCGGACGTATTCACGGATGATGTCCTGATGTTGTTCCAGCACCTCACGCGAGATGTTTTCCAGGTGCTGACAGACGAGTGGATTTCGTTTTGGCATGAGCTATTTAATTTGAAAACTTATCGTAAATATCCGTTTGAGTTGATAATTCCACATCGCGTCTCTGACAGAACTCATAACCCAAATCCGTTAACATGATTTGGCCGTTGGGTGCAACTGCGACAAAATCCTTTTGCAGCAGCAAAAGCACGCCAAGTGAAAATGCAGCATAATCAGGAGATTGTGAGCCGACCGTAAAAGTCCACCTGTTGGTTCGGTCTTCTTTGAAGTGAATGTTTTGATACTTCCAAAGAGTTGCCAATATCTTTAGTTCTTCTTGTCGGATTAGGGTCATTCCGGGTCGTCTTAAACTTTTAAGCTTTCGCAGGTTGGCCTCGATAATTGACTCCGTTGCCGGCTTAACTTCGGCTTGAACTTTTGGTATATTATCTGGTTCCGGTTGCACTTGTTTAGGCTTTGCCGGTTTAGTCTCGTCTTTCGTCTCAGCGACTTGTTGTTTGTCCGCTTCTTTTACCTGCACGGCACCTTCTGAATTCCAAAACTCAATTTCCTTAAGTCCAATTTTCTTGAAGATATGTCTCAGCCACGGAACACCAGCCAGCGACAAAAGGCCTAGTAAAGCATAATCCGCCTTGCCGCCAGAGACACACAAATGGATTGCGGCCACGATGGCACAGGCGGTAGTAAAAACCCTTTCCGGCGTTTTCCCAGCATGTCGTTTATGCTGGGTTAAATCATAATCACTCTGGAGGCCGTCCCACTTTTTGTCACCGTCTTTATGTGCTTCGCTAATTTTTTTCTTGGCTTCATCTTCGGATAGAATTTTGATTTTTACATCTTCGGAACATTGTTTATACGCCCGTTCCAAGACATCGTTTAATTTTTTCCTCTGCGAAATCCCCTCTAGGGTATTCTTATATGGCTTTATTGGGCCAAATTGGCAAAAGAGAAAAATAATAATGATTCCAAAAATTACGACAATCAAAAGCAGGCGGTGGCATGAGCATCTCTCAACTTCTGGATTCACGGAAGCTTTTCCACAGTTTGTGTTGCAGCAGGTTGGTGGAAGCCCTGCCGTAAAAGCAACATCGCTCGATTCCAATTTAATCTTTGCAGGAATAATCAACTCGCCCGCGTCAACATTCGTCACTTTAACCGACACTCCAATCGGTATCACTGTTGGAGCATCGGCCACGATAGCAATCGGCACTGTAATTTTATTGGTCGGTTGTAATTCCACCTGAACCGTGAGTTTGGCTGGAGCGGAGGTCATCGGCGCCACCGGAGGGAAAACTGAATTTGTGAGCTGAGCAGTGCCCTCGGTTGCACTGGGGGTTTGCGTAACGTGTGTCAGTCGCATCTTGGTGCAACTCACAGAGCAAACGCAAACTGCCAGAGCTGCAAAGAGTCCGACTTGATAACGCAAAGTTTTCATAAGTTAATATTTGTGAATTTTACAATTCTCCGTTGAAGGCGCGGTGGAGCATGGACTGAAACAGGGCTTCAAGGCGTTGGCGGCTGGCCGATTGCGCGGCTTCCAGCTCGCGGATTTCGGTCACGCGCTGGGCGAATTCTTTTTGCAGCGGCAACGGTGGAACGGGAATCGTCAATTCGCTTAAGATTCTCAAGTTGATGTTCTTTTGCGCCATTTGTGGCGCGGCTTCTTCAAGGCGGCTTTCCATTGTGACAAGCCATTGGCGAACATAATCCACTAGAACTTTCTCGCCCGGAATGAAACCAACCATGCTGTCTGGAAAGCAGGCGGGAAATGTCAAGATGGCGGTCTTGCCGATGTTGGCAGCAATCGTAATGACTAATGTTTGCGCTGGCCACATCCGGCTTTGAGCAAGTCCCCTCTCTGAATATGTCTGCGTGTGCGAAGTGATTTGACCATTCGAGTTGGCAACGTCGCCAGTTTGGATGAATGGATACTTGCCGCCATAAAGACTCGGTTCGTCTCGTGGACGATTCTTGGAACGGCCTCGGTCAAGTTTCCCGACATTGGCAAATAAGTCCTGCGGCCATTTCTTCGTGTTCTTAATTGGGTCGCCAAACATTTCGTTGAACAGCGCGGGAAGAAGCGCGGCGGTGCGGGTGTCAGCTTGGGCGCGGAGTTTTCGCAACTCATCCGCAGCGTCTAGCAGCTTCACAATCCTCCCCTGCTCCGCCAGCGGTGGAAAAGTGACCATAACCGAGGAAAGCGCACCTTTGGTGATGTGTTGTAAGCCGACCCCGCCGTGTGCTTTTCCAATTAGCTCATCAAGCTTTGAGTTGACTTGATTAATAAAAAAACTGGGCAGAACCTCCTTGCGTAAGTAACAGTTAAAAATGTGTTGATTGAGCCAGCCTTCAGGTCCATTCCAGCGAAAGCATCCGAACGAAGTGCCGGGTGTGCCCGACCATGAAAGCAATGTATCACCGGGTCGGACACGGAACTTTTCCGGGAGGATTTTGGAAGTGTAGTTAAAAGGCTTCGCCGAATCGTTTAGATTTTGAATGCGGATAATTGGCAAACCTGTTCCATCCCAGTCACTCGGCTTGAACGGCGCACCGTTCACGAGTTCGCAAATTTCCCCTAACGGTTTTGTCAGCCAGCGTTTCATTTCCCGATTTGCGTGAGCAGAGCGTTGCCGCGCTTGATAATTTCGCTTTCGAGTTTCAGAATGTTGCCAAGAATTTCCGCCGCGTCATCATGGTTCACCGCTTCCGTCGTCACCGACTTGTAGCGGCCAGCCGATAGTGTCCAGCCATACTCCTTGATTTTTTCAATCGGCACCCGGTAGCTGTTCGGGCCTTCGTCGCGATTCGGCCATTTCGCCAGCACGTCAGGAATGTCGTTGGCTTCAATCTGCGTCCGCTTGTCATCAAGGCTATATCCGTCAGCGGTCATGTCATAGAACCAAACCGACTTCGTCGGGGCACTTTTTTGGAAAATCAATGCTGCCGTGGCCACGCCCGCGTAAGGTTTGAACACACCGCTGGGCAGACTGATGACGGCTTGCAATTCACATTCGGTCAAAAGCAATTCGCGCAGCTTGGTGGCGGCATTGGTGGAACCGAATAGCACGCCGTTCGGCACGATGACGCCAGCGCGACCGTTTGGCGCGAGGTGGTCAATGAACCATTTCAGGAACAGCAATTCCGTGGCGCGGGTGTTTAACTTGTAGTTCAAGTCCGCCAGAATACTTTCGTCCTGCACTTTGCCGGAGAACGGTGGGTTGGCGAGAATGCAGTCAAACATTTTTTCGGGATAATTGCCGCCAAAGCCGGTGGTGAGCGCGTTGAAGTGGTCAATCTTGGCGCGTTCCAGCTGGTGCAGGTAGAGATTCAGAATGGCAATCTTGACCATGTTGGCGTCGTTGTCGAAGCCGGTGAATGCCTGTTCTTCCAGAAACTTCCATTGCGCGGGTTTCAACATTGAACCGTCCACGATGCCGCGCTTCAAGTCGGCGGGCTTGGTATGCTGGCGCAGAATGTGATTGAGCGCGGAAATCAAAAAGCCAGCCGTGCCGCAAGCGGGGTCGCAAATGCGCTGGACGGGCTGGGGATTTACCAACTGGACAATCAGGTCAATGATATGGCGAGGCGTGCGGAACTGACCGTTCGTGCCGGACGCGGCGAGTTTCGAGAGCAGGTATTCATACATGTCGCCCTTGAAATCAATCCCGTCATGCGCGGCCAAATCCATTTCGTGAATGCCTTGAATCACGGCGCGGAGCGTGGGCCGGTCATAAATTTTCAACGTGGCGCGGCTGAATAGCAGTTTGCCGGTGTCCGTGAGTCCCGGCAGTTCGTGAAGTTTTTCAATCGCATCACGAACGGCGTTGAAAAGATTGTCACCGGTGAGGGTGACGAAGTTGCCCCAAGCGTAGCGTGACCAGTTGCCGGAAAAGATGCGGGTGTATTTTTTGTCGAGCCGTGCGAGCGTCTCGTCTTTCTCCGTGAGCAGGCGCAGGAACAGCAGGTAGGAACATTGCTCGATGGAATCCATCGGATTGTTCACGCCGCCCGCGTAGAGAATGTCCATCAGTTGGTCAACCTTCTGGCGCAGGCCGGAGGAAAAGAAATTAGAACTCATTGTTTAGGGTATTATCAGTCTTTCCAAACTGGAGAAAGAGTTTCAGGATTAGGAAAACGGGAGAGTATAGCCTGCCGATTTCGTTTTACGAGTAGTTGCAAAATTATCCTCCATTCCTCGCCGTAGTAATTTGCATCAGCTTCGCCTGTAATCGAATTTAACGATGCCCTAATGCGACTCCTTCTCTCGGCAAGAGGAGGGTGGGTTTCGGATGGTTTTTCTGGCGTCCCAATAATAGCGTTCAAAAAAACATCCAGAACCTCGGCGCAACTCAACGCAAAATCTGCGCCTTGTATATTCATGAAATGCAACGGACGTATCTTTTCCAAGAATCGTTCGGCGCTATGAGCAGAAGTAAGCGCGACGCTCAAAGCGTCTGCGTCGTATTCATCTTTCCAGCTCCATTCAAAATTGCTGACTTCTTTCTCGCCAAGCATCCTAAAGATTTTCCGCGTGTCCGGCTTTACATGGCCGAGCAGCAGGTGGGCGCATTCGTGGCCTGCTATATACATTTCAGTGTAGTGAAGAATTGAGGCTCTCAAATCTTGATACTTTTCAGACAGGTAAATTGGTGGTGCGAGATTTGGGTCGCCCACAGCAAGGTAGCAAACCAACATTCTTACGAAATGCTTTTCATGCGTATCGTCGCGGCTCAACGCTGCCTCAATGAGCGTGGCATATTTTTCCTGCCAGCCCTCTTTTCTGCCAATCTCATCATAGGCTTTTAGGTCTGTCGCTGCTGACAATGCGAGCACGATTTTAAGCATCCGATTCAGGTAAAGCCCTAGACCGGAATGGAACGCAATTACCAAGTCTTCACTACGGGGCACAGCTATTGTCCATGCGTTCATCACACCGACAGGAAGCACTCCAACAACAGGCTCGTGGGGCAGGGTCATTCCAGCTTTGCGAGCAACAGCAAGAAACTCTTTGGTCGCCAATCGAAAAGGAAATAGCAAAGGCGAGTCCCCCTGCTCATCCACGAGTTTTTGACGCGCCTGATAAAGTGTTTCAACTTCCTCTGCTATGACCTTCTCTGACCGAAATGGTTTCTTAACAGTTCCATCCTCTGCGAGGGACATTTCAACCTCGATTCGCTTCTTCATCATCGCTGGGTCGGGCTTTTGAAGGTGCCTTTTAGCGTAAGAAGAAGTGCTCAAAATGGCTTTGTGACATTCGGCTAAATATTTTTCCCCAGGACTCATAATATTTTACGAGGTGAGCATTGATTGCCGGACAAGCGTGGATTGTCGCAGGGCTTCAAACACTTCGTCGCGATGGTCAAACCGTGCCAACGCGTCCAATCCGCCCAGAGTGCGGAATTGATTGGCGGTAAAAACGGTCATGTCGCCTCTCACAAACCGGTTTAACGCCGTGGAATCTTCGGCAATCAGTTGCGCGGTGGTGTCCACCCATTTCTGTTCGCTGTAGCGCAGATTGAACCGTGACGCGATGCTGTCCACGGTGTCAGTCACAATCGCCTCCCGCGTCGGCAGTGGCTTCCGCCCGGTGGCGTTATACACAAAGGCCGGGGTGCTGGCCGGAACGCCGTAGGACTGCACCAACTTGTCCGGCGAATAATGCATCTTGGGTCGGTGGTAAAACCGTTCGTTGACGATGGTTTCAACCGCGTCGTCGTCCTCGGCTTCAATGGCGGCTTGCAGTTCCGGCGTGCGTTCCACGAAATCGCGGATGTCGCGCTCGTAGCCACCGCGAAACGTCATCACGTCCACCTTCTCACCGTCCGGCCCGACCACGGTGATTTCCCGGCTGACCAGTGTATCCACGCCTTCCCATGTCGGGATGATGCGCGGCGGCGGTTCCGGCGGAGTTGGTGGCGTCGGCCCGTCATGGAGAATGTCAGGCTCGTAGCCTCCGCCTCCCGGTGGTGGTGTGGGTGGGGGCGGTCCGGTGCGTTCACGCGGGATTTTTAGCGGCTGCGTGTAGTCGTATTTTTCCTCGAAGTATTCGGCTACGGCGCAGTAATCGAGGATGAAAAAATTCTTTTTCTCGTATTCCGAGTTGCCCACTTTGAAAGTGAACAATCGCGTGCCGCGCCCTTTGATTTGGATATATTCCGTGGGGGAAAAAATAGGACGCATCAGGCCGATGTTGAGCACGTCGCGGCAGTTGTAGCCGGTGGAAAGCATATCCACCGAGACGGCGATGCGCTCGCTGCGTTTGCCGTCGCGAAATTCCTTGGCGATGGAGGAAGCATCTTGCACGCGGCTGGTGATGGTGACCGCAATGCCGGGCTGGAGGTCGTTGAAAATCTTCGTGATGTTCGTGGCGTGCTTTTGATTCACGGCGAAGACGATGGACTTGCCGATTTTGTCTGACGGGTCGCGCTGCGCTTCCTTCAGGAACGCCTCGCACATGACACGGTTGCGATTGGGCGTGAAAATCTTTCGCTCCAGGTCCTGGATTTTGAAATTCTCCTCCTGTTCATTCACCATCACGGCCCAGCCTGATTCGGCCAGCGCTTTGGTGGTGATATCGGAGCGCAGGTCTAAAATTTTGGGCAGGCAAAGGAACGGGCCTTCCGGGTCTTTGACCGCATCAATGATGTCGTAGCGAAAGGTCGGGAAGCCGGGTTCGCAGCCGAAGTAGTGGTATGTATCGCGCAGAAACCGCGCTTCCAACGCCTTCGGGTCTTCGCCGCGTAATTCCTCAATGTTGACGTTCTTCAGATACGCCTTGGGCGTAGCTGTAAGGCCGATGCGCGTGGCTTGGAAGAATTGCACCACTTCGCGGGCATCGCCGTAAATGGAACGGTGCGCCTCGTCGTTGACTACCAGGTCAAAAAAGAACGGCGTAAATTCCTCGCGGTAGCGCCGGTCAACCATGAGCGATTGAATCGTGGCGACGACGACGCTGGAGCCAAGCAACTCGGCAGGCTTGCGACGGGCGGTCTTGAACAGCACCGGCTTGAACTCGGCCAGCACGACGTTGAAATCCTCCAGCGTTTGCTTCGCTAGTTCGATGCGGTCAACGATGAACAGCACCCGCTCGGCATTACGCGTCTGGAGGAAGCGCCGTATCAACGCCGCGCACAGCATTGTCTTGCCCGTGCCGGTGGCCATCTCCAGCAGGAATTTCCGTTTGCGCTGCTCGTCATACTGCGAAGACACCGCATCCAGCGCATTGATTTGGTAGCGGCGAACTTTGAAGTCAGATTTGAACGGGCGCAGATAGTCTGGCGTAATGATTTCGCTCATCAGCGGGCGCGGCGGCTGGAGATTTTTCAGCAGCAGCCGTTCCAAATCTTCCTGCGATGGCAGGCGTTCGATGCGGTAGGCGTCCTGGTCTTTACGGGTGTAATTCCAAAACCAGTGCTCCTTGCCGTTGGAAAGGATGATGAAGGGGGCTTTGAGATTTTCAGCGTAGCCGCGGGCCTGTTCCTTGGCATCGTAGGGGTCAACATCCTCACGTTTGGCTTCCAGCACGCACAGTGCGGTGCCGCGTTTGGCCATCAGGACGTAATCGGCACGGCCGGTCTCACCGTTGAGTTCAAAACGTACCTCATGCGGGTCGAGCAGGTTCCACCCGCTAAACTCCAATGCCTTGTCAATCAACACCCGAGAGAAGGCTTCATTCTGGCCCGTTGACATGGGTGGGAGCCTAGCAGAGCGGATTTGCGGCAGGCAAGGAGCATAAAGCGCAGCGGCAGAAGGATGAGGGGCGATTGACTCGCAGGTTATATTGGTTTGTTGCGGACATCTGGAGCGAGCGGTTGAACCTCGCCGCCAACGGGCGCACAAAACGAAAGGCACATTATGACGAATGAAGCAAAAGCCGACAACCATGAGCAGGGCAACAATCCGGCACCTGCCGAAAAGGGAAACCAAGAGGAACTGAACGGCAAGACGGTCGAGTGCAATATGGAGGACCACGCGGACCTCGCCCGGTTTTTCAAAGTTGACCTGGCCGATTTCAAGGTGGTCAGTATCAAGATGACCAAAATCAAGTGATGTGAGCGCCGGCGCTGACGCCCGGCACAAACCAAAGGAACGATATGACTCCCGAAGAAAAGCAGGCCATTTACGACGAAATTGACCGGGTAATGTCAGGAGACGATGAGGTCTCCCCGGAATTGGACGCGAAAATCGATGAAATCCTGAAGGAGGATTTCCAGGAGGAAGCCGCCCGCCTCGGAATTGCCTGAGCGAATTTTGGCGGCAGGTGATTTTCCGCCTCGTCCACCGAGCACAGGGCATTATCTATTCATGACACTTCCGACCATGAAATAGATAATATAACAACCGATAGTAAACAGAAATGAGACGGCCGCTGTTCGCCAAACAAGGGCAAAGATTCCTCCAAAGGTGACCGAACCGCAGTTTGGGCATGAAAATGCGCGGTTGCTGATTCTCGAGCCGCAATCTGGGCAGTTTTTCATTCGGGGTGAATTGGCTTGTGACATTGGTGATGATGGTCGCGGTGGGGGTGATGATTTAACCGGTCGCTCTCTTGGGGGTAGTGGCGGTGCTGGTGCTGGCAATGCCGCAGAGGTTTCATTCTGGGCCGGCGGAACACCAAATGATTGATTGCAAGCTGGGCATGTGATTTGCACCCCGCGAAAGCCCTCGTCACACATGATATGCTGCCCACACCCTGGACAGAAGATTTTGATTTCAGCCATAGATTGCCCCACCCAGATGATTATAACCGTCCGGCGTTCGTCTTGTTGGAGCAACCGATTAAAGATTCTCCCTTGTGCGGAAGCAAGGTCAAATTGGAACAACTGTTCCTGTAATTTCCGGGCGGCTGATTGGCACGATGAGGGATGCGTTCAAAAGATTCTGCGCGGCGTTTCGGCGAGGTGGTCAGGACACACCGCAAAGCCGCCGGCTTGACGCAAGAGCAGTTGGCAGAGAAGGCGGACTTGGCTTCCAAGATGATTTCCCTCGTTGAACGATTCGAGCGTAATCCTTCGTTGAATGTCGCTGATTCCATCGCCCAGGGGCTGGGTGTCCCGCTGTGGGAGCTCATCCGTGAGGCGGACAACCTGAAGCGTAAGAAATAAAGTCACGGGCGGCAGTTGCCACCGTCTCGGCCCGCCAGACCCGCCACAAGGTAATCTAACCGCGCCAGAACGACCGCTGGGGAGCTTTTACGGTTCAACCGTTTCGCCAAAACCCTTAACGATTCAACCGCACCGCATAGGCCTCAAAAATCAAATTAAGCCCGCAAACCCAGTGTTTCCCTCGTTTACGAAACCCAGTAGTCGCCGGAAACCGGAAGGACCTCGTTTCGTCGTGGATTTTGAGGCAATAGCCACGCCTGAACGACCACATTGCGTACAATTCCAAACCGTACTGACAGCGCCAGAGGTTAATTCAGGCCCCAAAGCGAGTGCAACAGATACATGTTGCACTACTGGTTTAAACCTCAATTGCCAGAATCGCCAAGCCCGCTTAGGCTCACGTTTTCACCGCCCAGTTAGTGCAACACAGTGCAACAGGGGAAGTGTTAGACTGTGCGTAATTACGACTGTTTATGAGTTTATGGCAAAATGTCATTTAAGCATTTCGTCACGCGGCGAAGGTGCATGATTAGGGTGTTGTCGCGCATATGCGTTGACGGGTTCGAATCCCGTCGGCCACCCCAACCTTCGCCCGGCAGCTTGGAAAGTCCCAACCGGACCTCAAATCGAATAGTCGTCCGAAAAGACACGGACGTTCTTTAGTTCTACAAACACCTGCTCCCCCGGCTTGGGCGACAATTCCTGGAACATCTCCTTGCTCAACTGCACGGAGAAGATTTCGCCGCTGTCCAGCCGCTTTAATTCGAGATTCGCCACCGGACCGGCGGCATTCGAGCGGACCACCAGTGCGGGCAGCGCCGGGCCGGTGGCGGCGCGCGTCACCCGGATGTCATGCGGCCGCACAAACGCAACGGCCGCCGAGTCCGCTTCGCCGGCCGTGTCGGGCGAGGCAAATTCCGTGTCCCCGATGACCATTGCGCCGTCCTTCACGCGGCCGCTGAACAGATTCACGTTGCCGAGAAAGTCATAAACAAACGGCGATGCCGGATGATCGTAGATCTCCTCCGGCGTGCCGATCTGCTCGATCTTGCCCGCGCGCAAAATCGCCACGCGGTCGGACACTTCCAGCGCCTCCTCCTGATCGTGCGTGACGAACAGGGTTGTGACGTGAATCTCATCGTGCAACTGGCGCAGCCAGCGGCGGAGTTCTTTGCGCACCTTCGCGTCGAGCGCCCCGAACGGTTCATCGAGCAAGAGGACTTTGGGTTCGACCGCCAGCGCGCGGGCGAGGGCGACGCGCTGGCGCTGCCCGCCAGACAATTGGGAGGGAAAGCGCGTGGCCAGCGGTTCGAGCTGGATGAGGTGCAGCAATTTTTCAACGCGGGCGCGGATTTCCGCCTCCGGCGGCCGCGTCGTCTTCGGACGCACGCGCAGGCCGAAGGCGATGTTCTCAAACACGCTCATGTGCCGGAACAGCGCGTAATGCTGGAAGGCAAAGCCCGCCTTGCGTTCGCTGGCGGGAATCGAAGTCACGTCCTCGCCGTAGAACAGAACCTGCGCCTCGCCGGTGTTGTCGGGAAACTCCAGGCCGGCAATCGTGCGCAGCAACGTGGTCTTGCCGGAACCGGAGGGCCCGAGCAGCGCGACGAGTTCGCCGGACTCGACCTTGAGGCTCACATTGTCGAGCGCGGTGAAGCTCCCGAATTTTTTTGTGACGTTTTTGACTTCGACACTCATTTGGAAATCTCCAGTTCGTTCAGCGCGGCATTCTTGTGCTCCACCCAAGTCTTCAGTCCCAGCGTGATGAGCGCGAGGAACGCCAGCAGCGACGCCACGGCGAAAGCGCCGGTGAAATTGTAATCGTCATACAGCGCCTCAATGTGCAGCGGAATAGTATTGGTCTGCCCGCGAATCTTGCCGCTGACCACGGACACCGCGCCGAATTCGCCCATCGCGCGGGCGTTGCACAGGATCACGCCGTAGATCAGGCCCCACTTGATGTTCGGCACCGTCACGCGCCAGAAGGTCTGCCAGCCGCTCGCGCCGAGCACGCGCGCCGCCTCCTCCTCGCTGCGGCCCTGCGCCTGCATGAGCGGAATCAATTCCCGCGCGACGAAGGGGAACGTCACAAAGATGGTGGCCAAAATGATGCCCGGCACGGCAAAAATGATTTTGACGCTGTGCTCGTTCAGCCAGTTCGCCAGCCAGGGAAACGTCGGGTTGTCGGCGTTCAGATAAACTCCGAGCCAGCCTTGCGCGCCAAAAACCAAGACGTAAATCAAACCCGCAATCACCGGCGACACGGAGAACGGCAGATCAATCAACGTGAGCAGAATATTTTTGCCGGGGAAATCGAACTTCGCAATCGCCCACGCCGCGCAGACGCCGAAGACACAGTTCAACGGCACGGCGATGGCGGCGGCGATAAAGGTCAGCTTGATGGCGCTCCACGCATTCGGGTCGCGAAGGGTGGCAAAATAAAAACCAAGCCCCTTCGCGAAGGCTTGCGTGAACACGAACACCAGCGGCAGGAACAGGAACAAACTCAAAAACACGAGCGCGACGAGGATGAGCAGGCGGCGCACCGCCGGCGGCTCGCTCGTCGTGTGGCGATGCACGACGTGGTGCGGCGTATGAAAGGTCGTGGCAACGGGCGTCATGCGAGGTTATTCGTGTTGTAGCGGTTGGACCACCATTGCAGGACGTTGATGCTGAGCAGCAACACAAACGAAACGACGAGCATCACGACGGCGATGGCGGTGGCCTTGGCGTAATCGAACATGTCGAGCTCGCCCATGATGATGACCGGCGTGATCTGCGTTTTCATCGGAATGTTACCCGCGATAAAAATGACCGAGCCGTATTCGCCCAGCGCGCGGGCGAAGGCCAGCGCAAAGCCGGTGAGCAATGCCGGCGTCAGCATCGGCAGAATCACGCGCCAGAACACCTGCCAGCGGTTCGCGCCGAGACTGGAGGCGGCTTCTTCGAGTTCCGGGTCAAGGTCCTCGAGAATCGGCTGCACCGTCCGCACGATGAACGGCAGGCCGATGAAGGTCAGCGCGATGAAAATGCCGAGCTGCGTGTTGGCGACCTTGATGCCGAGCGGTTCGAGCAACTGGCCCACCCAGCCATTCTTCGAATACAACGCCGCCAGCGTGATACCCGCCACGGCCGTGGGCAGCGCGAAGGGCAGATCCACGAGCGCATCCACGATTTTTTTCCCGAAGAATTCATAGCGCACCAAAACCCACGCGACGATGAGACCAAAGATGACGTTGACCAGCGCGGCAAAAAACGACGCGCCGAAGGTGAGGCGATAGGACGCCATGGCCGTGGGCATGGTGATGGTGTGCCAGAATTCCGGCCAGGTCAGCGTGGAAGTTTTCCAAAACACCGCGCCGAGCGGGATCAGCACGATGAGTCCCAGATAAAAGAGCGTAAAGCCGAGCGTCAGTTTGAAGCCCGGCAATACGCGGATTCTTTTTGGACGGGGCAATCGTTTGGCCACGGAAATAGAGGTTAATTGAGTCAAAACAAACGACTATAAAACGGGTCGTATATTGTTGTGCGAATTGAACCGAGTCAAGTTGATACTGAATTTTAATTATACCCGGCGGTTCCAGGGCAATTTCGCCAGCAGCAAACCCATCCCGCAGAAATCTGTGATGCCGGCGAAAACTAACCCAGCACCGACAAAACCCGATAGCCAGATGAAGTTGAAATTCACAAAATGCGCCAGGAGGACACCCGTCAACACGATCGCACCGGCGGCGGAGGCGAACCTTCAGCCGCCGTTGCCGGGGGAACGGACGGAACCGCCAAGCGGTCAAATGCTGTATCATTAATACGTGATACACGTTACGGGTTTTGGTTGCCAACGCAAGCGATAAGTTGTATCTCTTTTTGAGATACATTTATGACAAAAAAAACGAACAATCCCATCCGGGCGCTGCGCCGGATCCTCGGCGAAACGCAGGGCAAATTTGCGGCGACCGTCGGCGTATCGAAGGACGCGGTGGCGAGCTGGGAGACGGGGCGGAACCCGGTCTCGCCGTCCATGGCCCGGCGGATTGCGCTGGTGACCGGGGTGGATGAGCGGGCGCTGATGAACCACGCGCTGCCGCTCCTGACGATGAACCCGAATCCGCAGCGCCAGCCCTACACTCTGGAAGAGTTCAAGCGGCACCGGAAGATGTTCTGGGGACAGACGGCCGAGGAAAGCGTGCGGCGGCAACTGCGCCCCTGCATGGATACGCTGGAACTGCTGTTCCGGGCGGCGGCGAATTACGGCCAGGGCGCCAAGGGCGCCGAGGGAGCCGAGAGCACGCGGCTGCCGGGGGTGCTGGGGTCGTTCATCCAGTGGTGCCAGCAGACGCGGGAGGATTTTGAACTGGAGGCCGGGATTGAGGCGCAACTGGCAGAGCGCAAGGGGGTGGAAGTATTCGACCGGAGCTACGCGCAATGGCGGGCGATAGCGAAGGAGCAACCGCACGCGGCGCGGCTATTCGGATTCAAAGACGATCCGAAACGCCGGGACGAAGAAAGGTTGACGCTGAAGATGGAGACGGTGCCGGTATGGATGCCCGGCACCAGCATGCGGGGCGCAAAGGATAGCCGCGCGTAAGCGGGGAAAGGCATGGCTATAGTGATAATTGTAGCAGTGGGCAAACCTAAGTTCCAAAAACCAAGAACTGATCTCTGGAATCTTACAATTTGTCCCGCTTTACGGCTAAATGGGAAATGGCGAACCGTTTTTATCGCTACGGCTGGCCGTTGAGTTTGGCCTGCAAGTAACCACCGCGCAGGTTCGCGGTGTTTTCAAATCCGCATCCGCGCAGCAGACAGGTGGCGAGGTATCCGCGCTGGCCTTTCTGACAATAAACCACGATGCGGCGGTCATGCGGTAATTCGCCCAGCCGGTCGCGCAGTTCGTCGAGCGGTATGTTCACGGCGTCATTCAATTTACCGAATCCGGCAACTTCATCTGAGTCGCGCACATCCAGGAGGAATTCGCCGTCGGGCTGCCAGGTTTCCGGCGCGACGGTCGGAATATCGCCGCGAGTAATATGTCCGGCCACGAAACCGGCGGTGTTCACAGGATCATTCGCCGAACCGAACGGCGGTGCGTAGGCGAGGTCAAGATTTTCCAGATCGGCCACCGTCATTTTCCCGGCGATGGCCGTAGCCAAGACATCCACGCGTTTATCGATGCCCTGTTCGCCCAGCACTTGCGCACCGAGCAGCCAGCCGGTGCCCTCCTCGACAATGAGTTTAGTCATCACCGGCGTGGCACCGGGATAATAATGCGCGTGGCTGAAGTCGCGAGTCAGGCTGGTGAAAAAACTAAATCCGGCCTTGGCCGTCTTCACGCTGTTCAGGCCGGTGAAGCCGACGGTCATGTTCAAAACGCGCACGATGGACGTGCCGAGTGCGCCGGGATAAGTCAGTTTTGCGCCGGCGGCGTTTGCGCCCGCAATGCGTCCCTGCCGATTCGCCGGGCCGGCCAGCGCGATACGCGCCCGCGCACCGGTCAGCGCGTGCACGGTTTCCGCCGCGTCGCCCACGGCGTAAATATTCGAGTCGGAAGATTCCATGCGCCCATTGGTTTTTACGCCGCCAGTCGCACCGATTTCCAAGCCGGCGGCTTTGGCCAGCGCCACTTCCGCCCTGACCCCGACGCTCAAGAGAATCAAATCCGCCCCGAGTCGGCTGCCATCGGCAAACTCAACCCCCTCCAGGGTGAACCGGGTCGCGTTCGCGTCCGCCTTGAAATCAAAGTCGGGTCGGCGAATCTGGTTTTGCAGATACGTGGCCATGTCGCGATCCAGCAGCGGCAGGATATGTGGATTGCGTTCGACAATGGTGACATGGAGGCCGCGATGATGAAACGCCTCGGCCATTTCCAGCCCAATGAAGCCGCCGCCGATGACCACGGCGCGCTTGGGCTGCTGTGCGTCCACAAACTTCGCGATGCGATCCATGTCCGGGATGTCGCGCAAGGTGAAAACGTGCGGCAACGTGACGCCGGGAATCGGCGGCACGATGGGCTGGGCACCCTGGCTCAAGATCAGTTTGTCGTAAGCCACGGCGCGCGTCGCACCATCCGGGCCTTTGACGCTGATGGATTTCGCGGGGCGGTCAATGGACAGGACTTCATGGTTGACGTGCGCGTGCACCCGCGAGCGCGACCAGAATTTCTCCGGGGTCATGATGATGAGCCTGGCGCGGTCGTCAATTTCACCGGCGATGAAATACGGCAGGCCGCAGTTGGCGAATGAAATGTATGGCCCGCGCTCGAAGACGTGAATCTCGGCATTTTCGTCCACACGCCGGGCTTTGGCGGCGGCGGAAGCTCCGCCCGCCACGCCGCCCACAATGATGATCCGGCGGGGAGAAGTTGGAGTTTTCATTTTATTTCGGGCGGGCAGCAGGAAGCGGAGTAGCAGCCTGAGGTTTTGTTCCACGGCATTTTGGCCAGCACCATGGCCAGCCCGCAGTAACCCGTCAATCCGGCGAACAGCAAACCACTGCCAACAACGAGCGGAAGAAGCGCAAAATGCGGGTTGAGCGTGAGCGCCAGCGCCGCACCGAGCGCCGCGAGAAAACCAACGACGATTTGCACCTGGCGCAGGAGCGGCAGCACCCGGCTCTCGCCGCGAGTCACCGGCAGCCCGGCGTCAATCCACGCCTGCGTGCCACCTTCCACCAGCACGCAACCTTGCACGCCGGCGCGTTCCAGTTTTTCAACCGCCTTTTTCGCCCGCCCGCCGGACTGGCAGAGCACATAGAGCGGCGTGCAATTATTCCCGCGTTCGCGGCAGAAGCTGGCGGCATCAAGTTCATCAAGCGGAATCAGTTTTGCCTTGGGCACATGCGCCGCGTCGTATTCGCCGGGCGTGCGCACGTCGAGGAGTTGGGCGGTCCCGTCGGCGGCGATTCGCCGGTTTAATTCGCGCGCCGTGATGGTGGCTGCAGTGGCTCCAAGTTTCATAAATTTTACATGAACATATCACCACCCAGCAATATGTAAAGAAATACTTGGCGGTGGGGCGGCCACCCCGCCGCGCGGATTAGACCCGGCGCCGGCTTTACCATGACTGGCGGACCCGGAAAAAGCGGTTGCCCCCGCCAATGGGGAGATTCAGGGTTGCGTCGACTGGCCCGACCGCCGGCCGATTGGTCACGACGGTCCACGTTGCGTTGGCGCTCAGCGCATCGGTCTGCTCCACGATCACCTCGGCTCCGGCCTGCGGCCAGGATAGATTCAAGGAAGCGTTTTGGGGTGTCAGCAGTAGGGTCGAACCCGGCGAATTGATGGTCATGGCCACCGCGACGGGCGCGCTGATGACCAAGCTACCCGCATTGGTGGCGCTGGCGGCGCCAACCGTGGCCACCACGTTCCAGGCATAAGTTCCCGGGGCGGTGAAGGTGTGGCGGGCAAACTGATTGGTCGCCAGGGCGGAACCGTCGCCAAAATTCCAGGTGAAGCGGACGGGCAATGGGGAGTTGACGGGCAGGGCAAAGACGTTAAACGGAACCGGCCAGCCGGCGGGAGCGGTGGCCGGGACCTGCGCGGTGCTGGCAATCGAAACCGACCCCAACACGACGCTGACGACTCCGGTGGCCAGGGTGGAGTTCTTCGCTCCGTCCCAGGCGGCATAGGTAAAAGTGTCGCTGCCGGAAAATCCAGCATCCGGAAAATACGTCAACACGTGGTTGCTCACGCCGAGCGAGCCGCTGGCCGGCTGCAAAATGATGCGCAAGGTCGCACTGGCGGGCGTCACGGTGACGGGCAGATTCAATGGCGCGCTGTTGGGCGTGCTGCCGGAAACGATATTGACGGTGGGCGGAGCGCTGGTGTTGATGGAATCATTACCCGGTCCATTGTGGCAGGTGTAACAGCCGATCAAGGCGCCCCGAAACAGATTCAAAGTCACCGTGCCGCCGTCAAAGCTGGCCGTCAAGGTGCGGTCGCCTTGGACACGCGACAACACCGTGCCCCGACTATCAGTGCCATGGCACGCCTGACATTTGCCTAGGTTGCCGTTGATATAATCGTGATGCCCGGACACCCAGCTCTGACCGAGCGGATGCATTCCATGCGGGCCACTGGCGGCGGTGGTGCTGCTCACTGACATCGCCGTGTGGCAGGAAGTGCATTCCACCATGACGCCCGCATGGCCCTGGATCAAATTGTTCCGCACGTTGTCATTCGCGTGCGTGCTGGGAAATTCCGCGTGGGTCGAACCATGACAGGCGGAACATTGCAAGCCGCCATGCCCGGCGGAAAACCGATAAAGAGAGATTCCCTTCGCCGGAATGTTGGGCTGTGTTGAGAACGTCTGGTTCACCGGCACCCGCACCGTGCCGTTGGTATCGCTGAAAACAGAGGCGTAACGAATCTGGCCGTTGTTGCTCGTCGCGGTGCCGGTGTGGCAGCTCGCACAGTTCGGTTCCATGAACCAGCCCACGCGATTGGCCGAGCCGACCGTGCTCAAGCCGCCATGACAGCTCTGGCATTGCATGGACATGGAGCCGTCGGTCGCAATTGCGCCACCCATCGCGCCGCGCAGACATTTCGTGGCGGAACCGGGATGACAGCGGTAGCACGCCGAACGATTCGCCGAGCTGTCGAGCGTCAGGCTGGAAACGGGATCGATGACGTGTGCGTGAAACGAATGGACTGAGGCGGTGAGGGGCGGAATCGTGCTGTAACTCGGGGCTCCGAGCGCCTCCGACGCATGACACGCCGCGCATAACACCGGCTGATTGTCCGCCACCACGCCGCGATACAGCCCTTGCGGATTGAAGCCGCGCGCGGCGAGCGCCGCCTGATACAACGCACCTTGTTGCGCGAACTGATGTTCGTCGTGCAGGCGAAGAATGTTCAAGCGGAAATCGCGCTCCGGAATACCACTCCACACCCAGCCGGCGGCGGGCTTCGCGCTAGCCTGCGTGCCGGAGGCATGACAGGTGCGGCAGTCCATTTCGTCGGACACCGGCAGCACGATGTCGTTCGTGGCGATGGGCGTCGCGCCATTTTTCGCAATGAGGCGCATCATCGGATACGGATTTTTGTTATGCGCATCATCGTAGGGGGTGATGGGAATGCCTTCCGCCCGCCACCAGTTGACCGGCGTGGCGACGCCGGCAGCGGGATGATTCGTCGGCTCAAACAACATTCCCTGCGGCGGGTTGCCAACGCCCGGCATGTTCCAGCCGGCGAGTCCGGCTTCCGGCGCGAGCGCCGCGCCATAGATGGCTTGAGCGTAAGTGTAGTAATTGCCCTTGCCCATCGCGGTGGTATTGATTGAACCACCGGGATCCGCGACCGCCTGATAAGTGACCGTGTAGCTGCCGCCGTTGGTGACCAGCTTCCCGCCGACGATCAGTTGCGACTCAATGGTGTTGTAAGGCGGCAGGATGCTGAACACGGAGTAATCACTGTCCATGCAGTGCATGCCGAGATTGTTCCAGCCGAGCAACTGGTTATTAGCGGCCAGCAGCGGCAGCGGCAGCGCCAGGATCACCGCCCAAAAAAGTTTGTTGTTCATAAATTAATAGAGTAGTTAACACCTTTGTTCTCCGGCCAACTTAGCAGGGAAAGATTAAAAATCTCTTAAGCCAATATGAAAATATATTCATATTGCCGGATGTTAAATTTGCCCCGTTGTGGCGGTGATTGAGGCTTGCGGGTTGGTTGAATTATTTGTTTCTTTGTGTCAGTCTGATCAGCGCAAGTCATGAGCACCCCAAAAAACAAGCAATTAACCGACAGCCAGCTAGCCGCCGTGGCGCGGTTATTTTCAGTTTTGTCGGAATCCAGCCGGCTGGTCTTGTTGCAAGCGCTGCATGCCGGCCCGCTGACGGTCAATGAACTGGTCGAGGCCAGTGGCATGAAACAGGCCAACGTCTCAAAACAGCTCGCGATCCTGCACGACCATCATCTGGTGAGGCGCGAGCGGGACGGCACCTTCATTCGTTACGAGATCGCTGATCCGATGGTGTTTTCGCTCTGCAACCTGGTCTGTGGCAAGATGGCCAAGGACGCCAAATGCGCCGCCGCTGTGTTTCACCCGGAGATTTGAGACGCCAAACTGCCCGCATTTTTTTGACGACGAACCGTCGCCTCAAATGATCCAGTCCAGCGGCGCTACTTTTTTCCGCGCAGCCTGGTCACGGATGACGAGTTGTTTTTCTTCGTAGATCACCAGGGAATCCGCCGGGACGCTGTACCTGAGAAAAACATTCGCGCCGATGGTGGCATTGGCGCCGATATCCGTTGGGTACCGGCAGCGGCAAATCGGGTTTAGAGCGCTCGAGAACAATTAAGGTTCCGGTCCCAGCCTCACAGGTTGGGGGCGTAGGCAATGAACTTGTGGTATTCGAGCAAAATGGTCTGGAGCGCGGCGGTGAACGCGAGTTCCTTTAGGTAGCTCGGCGGAGTGGCCGGCGTCTCCAGAATGATCTCAAACGGGCGCGGGCGGATTTTCGGGGGCGCGGACAAAATCCCCTCGTAGCCGTCGCGGATGATACCCCGACGGGCGCTGAACCCATCAATCACGGGGCGCTCATCGCGCGGCAAATAGTTTTCGGCCGCCAAGATCGCGGGTTCGATGAGGTTTTTCGTCAGCGTCGCGCCGTGGGCGAAACCGTAAAACCCGTCGCTCGTGTCGTCGGTGTGCAGCGAAATGATGCCCTGGAACGAGCGCGAAATCAGCTCGGCCTGCAAGAGACGCACTTCCGGCTCGGCAGAATTACGCCAGAATTCACGATTCAAGTCCCGGCCGGCACGCGAATGACGCGTGTTGTCTTCCAGCCCGGTGGGATTGCAGACGGGATAAAACGAAAGATAATAACCGGTGGCGAGTTCGGGCTTGGCTTCCAGCAGTTTGGTGAACTGGATAAGCGCGTGAACACCTTCGGGCTCGTCGCCGTGGACGCCGGCAAAAATTCCGATGCGAATCGGCACATCACCGCCGCGCGGGCCGACAAACAAATAGCGCGGCAGAACATATTCCTCGCCGTCCACTTCAAAGCGGGCGTCGTGGTTGGCGACGAGGTTGGGCGAAGTCGCGGCGATTTTTTCCATCGGGGCCAGCAGTTCGGCGAGGTCGCGGCGCGACGGACGCACGGGTTGGGTGGCGATTTTTGAGGGAGCAGCAATAGTCATAATTTTATCTGGTGGTTGATGTCATTTTTCCGAGAAGGGCGGCGGTTTGACAGACCAGAACCAACCGCCGCCCTCCCCGGAGGAACCCCGAACGCGTTTTTAGGGTTGGAAAATCAGGTCGAATACGCCGCCGTCGGCAAAATGCGTTTTCTGCGCCTTGGCCCAGCCCCCGAATTCCTGGTCAATGCTGACAAGTTTCACCTGATTAAAGTTGGCAGCGTATTTCGCAGCGATGGCTTCATTGCGCGGACGGTAGAAGTTTTTCGCCGCAATTTCCTGACCTTCGTCAGAGTAAAGATATTTCAAATACTCATTCGCCACTTCGGTGGTGCGATGGCGTTTGGCGTTCTTGTCCACGACCGTCACGGGCGGTTCGGCGAGGATGCTCAGCGACGGCGTAATGATGTCGAACTTGTCCGCGCCGAATTCCTTGAGCGCGAGGTGGGCCTCGTTTTCCCACGCCAAAAGCACATCGCCAATCTGACGCTGCGCAAACGTCACGGTCGAACCACGCGCCCCGGAATCGAGCACGGGGACGTTCTTGTATAACTTGGTGATGAAGTCGCGGGCGGCGGCGTCATCGTGATTATTCGTTTCCAAGGCGTAGGCATAAGCGGCGAGATAAGCCCAGCGGGCGCCGCCGGAAGTCTTGGGGTTCGGCACGACGACGCTGACGCCCTTTTTCACGACATCGTTCCAATCCTTAATGCCTTTCGGATTGCCTTTGCGAACGAGAAAAACAATCGTCGACGTGTAGGGCGTGCTGTTGTTGGGCAACCGCTTCTGCCAGTCGGCGGGCAGCAGTTTGGCCTGCGTCGCAATCGCATCGATGTCGTAAGCGAGCGCGAGCGTCACGACATCGGCTTCCAAGCCATTGATCACGGATTGCGCCTGCTTGCCGGACCCGCCATGAGATTGCGAGACGGTCACGTCATCACCCGACTTGGCTTTCCAATATTTGGTGAAGGCGGCGTTGTAGTCCACATACAATTCCCGCGTCGGGTCGTAGGAGACATTGAGCAATTTGATTTCCCTGGCGCCGGCGGAAACCGCGAGGGCCGAGACGAGGAGAATATTTAGAAATGTTTTCATGGTTTTAATAGTGTTCCGGTGGCGGTTAAAAGGCGAGTTGGATCCGAGTAAAGAGCACGCTCTCCGGCTGACGCGTAACGATAGACGGGGCCGTCTGAGCCGCCGCGCCGGTGCCGCCGCCGCCGCCGGTGAAGGTCGTGTGCGAATAGCTCGTGTTCAGGCGGATGTTTTTGTTGAGATACCAGTTCAGCCCCACCGACCAAGCCTGGGCGGCAGAGGCAGACGTGTCGGGATTAGAGAACACCGGAAAAGCAGCGTGGTCGATGTTCAATTCAGCATACCGCGCGACCACTTGCAGCGCACCCCATTGGCCGCCACGCGGATCAAAGGGATGCAACGGCGTGACGCCCGCGAACGAGGCATTTTCACCCGTCAGCACCCAGCCGCCGGATATTTCCCAAGCCGTATTGTGCAAGTTCGCCTTGGCCGCGCCCTTGCTGACGCCTTGATCCGAGATGGCATATTCACCCAGCAGGCTGAACGGCCCGTAATAATATGAACCCTGCGGCGAAAGCCGCCAGTGCTGACCTTTGGCCACCACGGTGCCGGCACCGGTGGCGGGATTGTAGGCGAAAAACTGCTGCTGCCCGTCCGTCGTGTATCCGGGCAGGGTGCCACCGGTCGTCGAAGGCAAACCGGTTGAAGCGACGCCGCTGTCATGTTCCGTCGATCCCGCAATACCGAAACCGAGGTTTTGCAAAGCGGCGAGATCGGTGTTCTTGAACGGCAGGGCAAACAAGCGACCGGCAAACTCGACGTCATTTTCAAAGGCGGAATTGCTGGAATTGCGCGAATCACCCACCCCGTTGAAAATGCCCGCCGCGTAGCTCAAAACGCCGCCGTCAATGTCACCCCACAGCTGCAGGCCGACATCGCGGTTCGGAACGAGGTCGGTGACCAGCGAGCGTTCGTTGAATGAAGTATTCACGTCCTCCTGCAACTGCTCCAGGCCGACCGGGGTCTTGAATTTGCCCGCGCGCAATTGCGCCCACGGGGCGTAACGGTAATTGCCATAGGCGTCAAAAATCTGCACCGTGGACCCGCCAAAATCAGGCGTGAACCGGAAATCAAAATCGCGATAGAGCGTGCCCTGAAAAATCGGCCGCGCGCGGCGGAGCAGAAAACCATCATTGCTCCGAATGGCGCTGTCATTGAAAAAGGAGCGGCTGTCCACCTGCACCAACCCCCTCAAGGTGAAGACGAAATTCGTATCCGCCGAGCTCGCCGAGAGGCCACCGGGCCCCACCGACAGTTTGGGGGCGGTTTTGGCCGCCGCCAAAGCCGCATCCTGATCCAATTCACGCTGGCGGGCGAGAATCTTCACTTTCTGGTCCAAATCTTGAATCGTCGCGGCCTGCTCCGCCGGACCGCGCTGCTGCTCCAGCGCATTGACTTTTTGGATGAGCGCCTCCACCTGCTGCTTCAGCGCCTTGATTTCCGCCGCCTCCGAGGAATTGCCACCATCGGCGGCAAAAGCCGGAATCTCCACAGACGCAGTTCCGTTGGTGCCGGTAGCCGCGCCATCCGCCGCAAAGGCCGGCAGCGCGAATTGCGCGCCCGCTCCCGCGACGATAATCAGTTGTCTCAATTGTTGGTTGGTTTTCATTAATTGCTTACGGTTTTCCGTTTGGCTTTTTACTAATTTTATATTTGCGACTCTTTAGGTCGTTATTCGGTTTAAATAAAAATCCGATGTCTGAACAGCCTTTAACAACAAAGGCAACTGAACCGAATCGGCATCGACTAAACTTATATAACGACCACAACTGTCGTTATTATGCCCCAATCGGAAATTAAGTCAACCGGCAAATTGAAAATAATTAAATACCTTCGCCGCCGATGAATCCCGTGGAAACTTCCCGGGTAGACAGCGGCAATCCCTTGGACACTTCCGCCAAGGTGGTGCGGTCCATGAGACTGGCGACATAGTTTCGCGCCTCGAAGAAAACCCGCCGGAAGCGGCAAACCGATTCCTGGGAGCAGCGCTGATAACCCGTGACCGAAACGCAATCAATCGGGGCCAAAATGCCGTCGAAATGGCGCACCACTTCACCCATCGTAATTTTCGTGGGGTTTTTCGCGAGAAAATAGCCGCCCCGGATGCCCGCCGAACTATCCACCCAACCCTGCGACTTGAGCGCCAGCATGATCTGCTCAAGAAAGCGTTTGGGGGCGTCATTGCGGCGGGCCAGTTCGCGGATGGGAATCGGCTGTCCGCCATAATGGTCCACCAGCGTGAACAAAGCCCGCAAGGCATAATCAGTCCGCTTGGAAACTCGCATTAAAAAACGATAAACGCGGTGGATGATTAGTCAACCAGGTAATTATGAGCCAATTTTCAATCAGCCGACGATACGACCGCCTTCGTTAAGGAAGATTCCCTTGAAATTCATTTCCAGCGCCTGCGGGTTGCTGGCTTTGGCCATGGCTTCCTTCTCGGTCACGCGCCCTTCCTTCACCAAGTTAAACAACGACTGGTTGAACGTCAGCATCCCGTCGTCCGCGCCGGTTTCGATGGCCGCCGTCAATTTATCCAGCCGATTTTCTTCCAACATTTTTTTGATGAGGGGCGAATTAATCATGATCTCCAGCGCCGGCGTCATCTTATTATCTATGGTCGGCACCATGCGCTGGCAAACCACTCCACGCAATGTGCCAGCAAGCTGGCGGCGCACCTGTTCGCGCTCGTCCGCCTTGAAGAAGTCCAGAATGCGGGTGATGGACTGCGCCGCCGTGGTCGTGTGCAGGGTGGACAACACCAAGTGCCCGGTGTCCGCCGCGCTCATCGCCGCGCCAAAGCTGATGGCGTCGCGCATTTCACCGAGCATGATGATATCCGGATCCTGCCGCAAAACGTGCTTGAGGGCATGGTGAAAGGAAACCGTGTCCAAGCCGACCTCGCGCTGCTCGATGACGGATTGATTGTCCTCGAACACAAACTCAATCGGGTCCTCCAGCGTGATGATATGCTTTTTGAAATTGCTATTGATGTGCTCGATCATCGCCGCGAGCGTCGTGGATTTGCCGGAACCGGTTGAACCCGCCACCAGCACGATACCGCGCGGCGATTCGGCAATGGTCTTGATCTGTTCCAGCAAGCCAAGCTGTTCAAAGCTCGGCACGATGGCTTTCACATGGCGCATCGCCAAAGCCCACTGGCCGCGCTGCTGGAACAGGTTCGTGCGGAACCGGCCCACCTCCGGAATAAAATAGGAAAAGTCCACCTCGCGGTCCTCCTCCAGTTTTTTCTTCAAGTGCACCGGGGTGATAACCTCCACAATCTTGTTCATCCAGTCCGCCGTCGGATGCGGACACTCGACCGCCACGAGTTCACGGTTGATGCGGAATATCACAGGCGTGGCAATCTTGAGGTGAATGTCCGACGCGCCGCCATCCACGGCGATTTTGAGAATTTTATTGAAGAGTTCCATGCGCGCAGAATAATCCAATCCCCGCCAAATGCCAGCCGAGAAAATCAGGCCCACCGGGTCCGGCGATCCGCAACAGCCGCCAGTTTTTTCGTGTCTTCCGATGGATTCGCAGTTAAAAATCACCCCATGACAAAGCACAAGATCGGCATCATCGGCGGCACCGGCCTTTACAACATCGAAGGTTTCACCCACCAGAAGTGGGTGAAGGTCAAAACTCCGTTCGGCAAGACCTCCGATGACCTGCTCACCGGCAAGCTTTCCGGACGCGAGGTCGTTTTCCTCCCCCGCCACGGCCGCGGCCACCGCATTCTGCCCAGCGAACTGAACCACCGCGCCAACATCTGGGCCATGAAAAAACTCGGCGTGCAATGGATCATCAGCGTCAGCGCCGTCGGCTCGTTGCAGGAAAAATACCAGCCGTGCGACATCGTTGTGATTGACCAGTTCCTTGATCGCACCAAGCAATCGGCCATGCACACCTTCTTCGGACGCGGCATCGTCGCCCATGTCGCATTCGCGGCCCCCGTCAGCGAAGAACTGCGGCAGATTCTTTTGCGCACCGCCATCGCCGCCGATGCGAACGCGCATGACGGCGGCACTTATGTCTGCATGGAAGGCCCGGCGTTCAGCACCCGCGCCGAATCCCTCGCCAACCACGGGGCCGGCCACGATGTCATCGGCATGACCAATCTCGGCGAGGCCAAGTGCGCCCGCGAAGCGGAGATCGCCTATGCCACGCTGGCGATGGCGACCGACTACGATTGCTGGAAGGAGGAGGAACACGTCACGCTCGAGATGATCATCGCCAATCTCCACCGCAACGCCGACACGGCGAAGCGAGTCGTCACGCAAGCCATCGCGCAGATTCCGGCGGAGCCGAATTGGAAGGCACATTCCGCGCTGAAGAATGCCTTTCTCACCGACAAAAAATTCTGGCCAAAGAAAACCGTGACTGAATTGAAGCCGATCCTTGGGAAATATCTGTGAACAAGCGCGCCATCATCCAAAAGATAACCGCCAAACTCGTCGCCGAGCTGGAAGTCTATTTCCGCGCCGCGCAGTTTTCCCGCGCCGAGGCCACGCATGAATCCAACAAGGCTGAAAATAAATACGACACGCGCGGCCTAGAGGCGTCCTACCTGGCCCGCGGCCAATCCAAGCAGGCGGCGGAACTCGAAGCCGCCATCGCCGAGTATGCAAAGCTGGGCGTGCGCAAGTTTGCGGCGGACGAGGCCATCGCCGTAGGCGCGCTGGTGGAGCTGGAACATGGCGGCGAAAGTTCGTATTACTTCCTCGGCCCGCGCGCGGGCGGCACGGAAGTGATCCACGACAAAACAGAAGTTCTCGTCATCACCCCACAATCACCGTTGGGAGAGCAGCTCATGGGTAAAAAAACCGGCGATCAGCCGCAACTCAACTTCGGCGGCACCCAGCAGCCAGCAAGGATCCGATCGGTCGCGTAAAGGCGATGACAAACCGGTTTTTCCGAAGCGTGATTCGAAGTTTGGTCAGGGCTTGTGATTTTTCAAAACCTGACGCAAAATGGGAAAAGAACACCCTAAATGAATCCGGCACGCCATGAGTGAACCCGCGCCAACACCGCGCGCTAAGAAATTGCGCATCGTCCTACTGGATGACGAGAAGTATATGCTCCAGCTTCTGGAGATGTATCTCCGGGAATGGTTTAAACAGGTGGATTTGCTCCAGTTTCAAAATGGCGACCATGCCTGGCAGGAATTATTGCAGACGGAACCTGATCTGTTCATCACCGACTGGCGACATCCCGGGCTGGATGGCGGCGAATTGCTGCGGAAACTCGCAGAAAAACCGTTAAAAATTCCGGTGCTGATGCTCACCGCACACGACAAGAATTGCGTTGATGAATTCGCCGCTTCGGGGCTCAAAATCGTTTTTCTGCAAAAACCCTTCGGCGTGGTCCAATTCTGGCGAACGCTCGACAGCCTGATCGGCCCTTGTGACAAGCCCCCGCGCCTGCCCAAATATGTCAGCAAGCACGAACCGGATTGAAGCCGGAGCCAGCCACATTTCAGGTCAGCGCCGACACGAGGCTGCTTAACCCCAGGCAATCGGACCCGGCACCGTCCGCGCATCCGTCATCCGGCATTCACCCGGATGGCTTCGAGCGCTTCCCAGCGGGCGTAGAGCTTCGGGACATCTGTCTTGGCAACCTCGAGGTCATGCGTGAGCTGGTTTACCTGCGCGGCGTGTTTGCGAAAAAATTCCGGATCGGCAAACAAGCCCTCAATGCGTGCCACCTCGGCTTCCAGCGCATGAATTTGAGCTTCCATGCCATCCAATTCGCGCTGCTCCTTGAAGGAAAGTTTGCGCGGCTTCTTCGTGGCAGCAGCGGCTTGGGCAAGCGCCGCTGATTTGTTCATCGAGGCAATGACGGCGCTCTGCCGAGACGCCGCCACGGCAGCCTTGTTTTTCTTCTCCAGATAATAATCGTAGTCGCCGACGCTGTGATGGATTTTGCCATCGCCTTCAAACGCGAGAATATCCGTGCAGACCCGATTCAGAAAGTAGCGGTCATGGCTGACGACGCACGTCACGCCGGCAAACGCGATGAGCGCCTCCTCCAACACGCGCAGGGTTGGCAGATCCAAATCATTCGTCGGCTCGTCGAGAATCAGGAAGTTGCCGCCGCTCTTCAAAATCTTTGCCAGCAACAAGCGGCTGCGCTCGCCGCCGCTCAACTTTTTCACCTGCGTCATGATGCGGTCGTCGGCGAACAGGAAGCGCTTGAGATAGGAGCGCACGGAGAGCTTCACCTCACCCCATTGCACGAACTCCGTGCCGTCGGCCACCTCGTCGAGGACGGTGCGCTCCTCGTTCATGTGCAGCCGGCCCTGGTCCACGTAATTAAATTTCGTGAGCTGGCCAATTTTGACCGCGCCTTCGGTTGGCGCGAGCTGGCCGATGACGATCTTAAGCAGCGTGGATTTGCCGAGGCCGTTCCGCCCGCAAATCCCGACGCGCTTGCCGTTCTCGAAGGTAAAGTTGAAACCGGAGAACAATTTCTTCCCGCCCAGTGCCATGCCCAGATTGCTGACCTCGACAGTGCGGTTGCCGAGCTGCGGCGGCGGCGGGATGCAGAGCTCCACGTCCTCCTCAATGACCGGACCGTCCTTGGCAGCCTCGTCGTAGTAACGCTCGAAGCGGTCTTTCTGCTTGCTGCGTTGCGCGCGCGGGCCTTGGCGCACCCACGCGAGCTCCTTCTTCAGGAACATCTGGCGCTTGTGCTCGATAGTCGCGTCGGCCTCCTGCCGTTCCGACTTGGCCAGCAGATAGTCGGTGTAGTTGCCGGCGTGCGAAAAGAACTTGCCATTGGACAGCTCAAGAATGGTTCCGGCGACACGGTCCAGAAAATAGCGGTCATGCGTGACGACCAGAAACGCGCCGCTGAACGATTCCAAAAATTCGGCGACCCACTCGATGGATTCGGGGTCGAGATGGTTCGTGGGCTCGTCGAGCATCAAGAAATCCGGCTGCGAGACGATCGCGCGCGCCATCGCCACGCGGCGCTTCTCGCCGCCGGACAACGACTCGACGCGCCGGTCGGCGGCGGGACAGTTCAGGTGCGCGAGCGCAATCTCAATGCGCCGTTCCACGGTCCAGCCGTCGAGCGCGTGGATGCGTCGCTCGAGCTCCTCATGCCGCGGGGAGTCGTGCGGCAGCGATTCAAATTCCGCGATCAGCTTGAAGACGTGCTGCGCGCCGTCGCGGACGTTGTCGTGCACATTCTTCGTCGCATCCAGCATGAAATCCTGCGGCAGATAGCTGGCCACGAGACCGCGCGCGCGATCCACCTCGCCGCTATCGGGCGCCTGCAGGCCGGCGAGGATTTTCAGGAAGGTGGTCTTGCCGCACCCGTTGCGCCCGACGAGGCCGATGCGGTCGCCGTCCTGAATACCGAGCGTGATGTCGTCGAGCACCGTGCGCTCGTTGTAGCGCACGGAGACTTCGGAGGCGGAAATGAGAGTGGGCATATCAGTGACGAATGGCGAATCAGAAATTCCGGATGAACTCCGAACTCCAGATGGCGGTGGCGACGTATGAATTGAATATCACAGGAGCACGAACGGTAGCAGAGATTTGACAGCGAACAAGAAGGGAACTGACACAGCGAGGCACCCGCACCGGCCGGGCCCCCAAAGTTTTTAAGGGTTTTATCTTGAAATATTTCCCGGTTGCATAAAACCATCTACTCATGTCCCCGGACCGGGAAAACCAAGCATCATATTTACCATGAACTCCCCCAAGACCCGCCTGTTCCTTGTTTGCCTCGCCGTCCGGCTGTTCCAAACCGCTACCGCCGGCGAGGCCTATTTCAACGTCCCGATTTCCTCGCTCCCATTAACCGAGGGTAAACGGCCATCCGGCGGGCCCCCCTCCGGCCGGCATTGGCAGATGCGGTCGATCCTGCAGCCTTACGCCGTGCTCGACAGCCCGGGCGAAGCCTACGTCAGCGGCAATGCCGCCTCGCCATGGCAAGACCCGACCAGCCGCGGGTTGAGCCAGAACCTTTGCATCAGCGCACCCGAAGGCCAAGAGATCACCGGCCGTCTCTTCCTGCCGAAAAGCGACTTGAGCGGCATGGTGCCGGTGCGGTTCAAAATCGCCGCGACGAACGCGACCCCGCAGGCCCGGACGGATTTTTTGGCGGCGAAGGAACAATTTTATCGCGCACTGCTGGACCGGCAAATCGCGGGCGGCGCATGGTTCCGCCATCAGCTCGAACTCCTCGCCAAGGCGCGCGGCACGAGCAACAGTCTGCCCAACAATCCCCGGGCAGACTGGAACCGCAGCCGACCGTCGGAACTGGAAGACACCTTCGAGCTGTTCAGCGGCGGACGCGCGTTAAGCGAAAATCTGCAGCTCGACCGCGCGATGGCGCTGCGCAACGGCACCAACGGCGAGGTCGCACTGACCAACCTGGCCGGCATCACCGTGCGGGCGATGGACTGGAAGCCGCTGCTCGCCGCCGCCAGGCCGGAATTGGATCCACTCGCATCGTTCATTCCCGCCGACCAGCACGCGCTGTTCTTCCCGTCGTTCCAGGCGCTCGGGGACATGACCGACGAGGCCGACGCGAACGGCACGCCGGTGCTGCAATTTTTCGAGCCGCGCGCCGAGGATACCGGCACACGCGACCGCTACCAGAGGCAGCTTTGCCTCGGCCTCAACGACCTCTCACGATTGCTCGGCCCGCAGGTCATCGCCAGCGCGGCGTTCACCGGCGCGGATCCGTTTCTGCGGGTCGGCGCGGATGTGGCCGTGCTATTCGAGGCAAAAAACCTGGCGCTGCTGCAGGCGAGCATCGCGGCCCGGCAGGCCGCCGCCCGCGCAATCAATCCCGGCGCGCAGGACGTAAGCGGCAACATCGAGGGGGCTCCTTTCACGGCCGTGGTATCGCCGGATCGCGCGGTCAGCTCCTACATGGCGTCGGTGTCCAACGTGGTCTTCGTCACCAACTCGCGGAAACAGCTGGAAACCTTGCTGCGCACGGCGCTCGGCCGGCAGCCGGCGCTGAATACGCAAGAGGAATACGTTTACTTCCGCCAGCTTTATCCCCGAAGCGACAAGAGCGAGACCGCCTTGCTTGTGCTGAGCGACGCAGCCATCCGCCGCTGGTGCGGCCCGCAATGGCGCATCAGCGATTCCCGCCGCACCCGTGCCGCCGCCGTGCTGGCGGATTTGCAGGCAAGCCAGGTTGATAATTTGGCAAGCGGCAAGACCGGCGGAGCCGTCGCGCAATCCGCCTATCCGGCACCCGATCTCGGCAAGCTGGAACTCACCGCCGCCGGCGTGTCTTCCGCCATCTATGGCTCGCTGGATTTCATGACACCCATATCGGAGCTTCCACTCGCCACGGTCACCGCCGAGGAGGCCGACGCCTATGGCCGCTGGCGCGACAGTTATCAGAACAACTGGTCGCAGTTTTTCGACCCCATCGCCGTGCGGTTTTCCGTTGCGAAAGAACGCCTCGGCGCCGAACTTACGGTTATGCCGCTGATCCTGGGCTCGCGTTACAATTCCTTCATCGGCTTCACCACCGGCGCCAAGTTAGCCCCGAACGCCGGCGACCCACACACCAACGCCCTGGCCCGTCTCGCGCTGGCGGTGAACAGCCAGTCGCAGCCGGTGCAGGAGGCGGGGAATTTTGTCGGCAACATGGCGCCCGGTTTAAAGGCGAATTTTTTGAGCTGGCTCGGCCAGTCCATCACATTTTATGCCGACGAAGACCCGTTCTGGGCCGACCTCGCCACCGCGACGAACACCGACCAGTTCATGCAACAATCGATAGGTCGGCTGCCCGTCGCGCTGTATTGCGAGGTGAAGAACCCACTGGGAGTCGCGGCATTCCTCACGGCGGTTCATGCATTCGTGGACCAATCTGCGCCGCAGATGACCAGCTGGGCCAACCTAGAATATCAAGGCCGGCCCTACGTCAAAATCACCCAGTCCCAGTCGGCAGCCGAATCCGGGCCGGACGCCAACTGGTCCGTTTATTACGCCGTCACCGGCCATTCGCTAACCGTGACCTTGAGCGAAAATTTGTTGAAACGGGCTCTGGACCGACAAATCGCCCCGGGCACGACCAACGCGCCGGCCAGGATAAACGCCAAACCGTGGCTGGGCCAAAGCCTGGGTTTACAGATGCAGAATAAATTCATGGATATGCTGCTGAAAGTGATGTCGGACAGTTATCAGGAGAACCAGCAGCGACTCGCATGGAACAACCTGCCCATTCTCAACGAATGGAAACGGCTTTATCCCGACCGTGATCCGGTAAAACTGCACGAGCAGCTCTGGGGCATGAAACTCCTCTGCCCCGGCGGCGGCAGTTATGTGTGGAACGATTCGTGGCATACGATGGAATCCACCGTCTTCGGCCATCCCGGCCAGCCCAAGACCAACCCCGCTGGCCCGTTTCCAGGCCTGACCGGCGTGAACCTCGGCCTCACGTTTGAAAACGATGGTTTGTCCGCCAAAGGAATCGTGGAACGAAGCGTAAAAAAATAATTATTCCCGCGCCGTCTGCGCGGGCTGGGCCGAGAGCGGCGTGTTCTTGTTGGTCTCGCCGAAATAATTCGCCGACCACTCGTTCTGAAACAGGATGACCGGATTTTTGCCAAGGTCGTAAGCGAGCTTCGCGCCAGTCGGCAGCGATAGCGCATCCAAAGCATCTTCCGAGATGTCGGTCGGCAACCAACGAACGACACTCCAAGGTGCGGCTTCGAGACGGGATTCCGCACCGTATTCGCTTTCGAGCCGGAACTGCACGACTTCAAACTGCAACGGACCGACCGCGGCGAGCAGCGGCGTTTTGATGGAGGAATTGCGAAGATAGAGCGCCTGGATGACGCCTTCCTGCAACAACTGGTCGAGACCCTGGCGAAATTGTTTATATTTCCCCGTATTTGGATTATGCAGATACGAAAACGCCTCCGGCGTAAAACGCGGGATTTCCTTGTAGAGAATTTGTGGATCCGTCGTCAGCGTATCCCCGATACCAAAGCTGTCGTGGCCGACCAAGCCGATGACGTCGCCCGGATACGCCTCATCCACGGTCTCCCGCTCGTTGCCGAACAGCTTGTGGGAACTGGAGAGGCGCACTTTTTTTTCCGAACGCGAGTGGTGCACGGTCATGTCGCGGTCAAATTTGCCGGAACAGACGCGGATGAAGGCGATGCGGTCGCGGTGCTTCGGATCCATGTTCGCCTGGATCTTGAAGATGAACCCGGAGAAGGCCGGATTTTCCGGCGCAATCTCGATGCCGCCCATCACGCGGGATTTGGGCGCCGGTGAATGTTTTAAAAATCCATCCAACAGGAGCTGCACACCGAAATTGTTCACGCCGCTGCCGAAAAAGACCGGCGTGGTTTTACCGGCGAGCACGGCAGCCTCGTCAAATGCTTCGCCGGCGTGTTCGAGCATTTCCAATTCTTCGAGCGCCTTATGGAAGTCCGCCTCGTTCAAATTCCCGCGCACGGCGGGATCATGCAGACCGCCGACAGAAACGGGCGCGCGGTATTTGCCGCCCACGACGCGCTCAAACGTGTGCATCGTCTTGGTCTGGCGATCATAAACCCCTTGAAATTCCGGGCCGTTGCCAATCGGCCAGTTCACCGGAAACGCGCCGATGCCAAGCACACGCTCCAATTCATCGAGCAGCTCCAGCGGATTTTTCATGGGCCGGTCGCACTTGTTCATGAACGTGAAAATCGGCACACCCCGCTGACGACAGACCTCAAAAAGTTTTCGCGTCTGCGGCTCAATGCCTTTGGCAGAATCAATCACCATCACGACCGAATCCACGGCCGTGAGCACGCGGTAGGTGTCCTCGGAAAAATCCTTATGGCCGGGCGTATCAAGGAGGTTGATACGGTAGCCGTCATAATCAAACTGAAGCACAGTGGAGCTGATGGAGATGCCGCGTTTTTTTTCCAGCTCCATCCAGTCGGAGGTGGTGGCGCGCTGATTTTTGCGCGCGGTCACCGAGCCGGCGAGTTGCACCGCCCCACCGTAAAGCAGCAATTTTTCGGTCAACGTGGTTTTACCCGCGTCGGGATGCGAAATAATGGCGAACGTGCGCCGCCGCTGGATTTCTTTGGCAATGCTCACAAAGGTCATCAAGATTAGCAGAGAAAATCCCGCCGACAAGCCGGGATGCGGGAAAGCGGCAAGCGAGGATGGAGGATCGAGGATAGCGGGGGGCAAGCGAAGATCCTGACGGCAGAAAGTCGCAAAACCAACCCGGCTCAATCAACTGGCACAGCTTACCGGGACACGTTTTTGACCTTCCGAATGAAAACCAGAAGCGCGCCCAAACCCACAACCTCCAAGGCCAAAGCCGACGGCTCCGGCACCGGGGTGATGATCAACTGCCAACTGTTCAATACACTGGTTCCACCCGGCGACAGGTCCGCGAGGAACAGCGTCCAATTACCGCTGGGATTCAGGCCATCAAACAAACCCAAGCCGGCAGTGCTAGGATTTGTGTCCAGCACCGTGGCCGGACTGTTCGTGCGGCCGTCGGGCTGCCAGGCGCCCGTCAGCGGCAAACCCGAGACCGGCACGACCACGCCCCCATACGTATGGATGTTGCCGTTGGTGGCCGTGTCGCTCAACGTGACGCTGAAGCCGCTGTCGTCGTAACCGAAGGAATTGCCTGCCGTGCGGCCAGGCCGGTTCAACAGGACCGCCAGATGGTCATCGTATTGCAAATAACAGAAGAGGTCGCCATTGAAGTTGCCGACGATGTTCAGGACGACCTGCACTGAGCCGATTTGTGACAGGCCGGACGAAACAGTCTCCACATCGCTGACCCCGGCGGGCTGACCATCGGGGACGGACAGATTGTTGGTGAAGGAATACACCTCCGCGACGGCGATCTGGCTGACGCAGCCGGCCAGCCCGACGAAAGCGGCAATAAATTTAAACGCGCTCATGGTTTGGTTTGAAAAATATTTCAGGGCGAGACGGAACGGTTGTCCTAGCTACCAGATCGTGAGACTGATTTAACGAGTTAATTGGTTGACACTCCAATGATAGAGGAGTGTTAACATGAATGAACAAACGATAGTAGAGAAGAAGAGGAACAGCCCCCCGAGGGGGGCTGGCGGCGCGAAA
>CAIXPZ010000116.1 GCA_903921455.1 uncultured Verrucomicrobia subdivision 3 bacterium
ATAATTTTCCAACAGACTACCGGCCAGCTTGGGCGTGGCATCACCGGTGTAAAAACCGTCGGGAACCGGATTGGGGAAGTAGCGTTTGCGCAGCAGATTCGACCAGACGGCCAAACTATCGGGCGAGCGATCGTCGTAGCGGCTGCTCTCGCCATCATGCACACCGAGCGCGAGAAAGAGCGGAACGGACGAACCGATCTGCCCCAGATAAAACCTTTGCGCCAGATACTGCCGCGCCGCCTCGTCGCGGGTCGCGTGCTTGTCGGTCATGAAGAGGTTGCCGAGGTCAATGTGAAAGTCCGGCTTGTCAGCGCGGATGTTGGCAAGCGATTGCTCATACACCTCGGCGCTGGTGTGTTCATCGAGATGCACGTCCGCCGTCATGGTGAAAGTGAAGGGGCTGCCCGGCGAACGCGCAGTTTGGAAAGAATATTCCGGGCCGATGGCGAATTGGGAAGCGTCCGCCAGCCGCGAATGAAATTGGTAGAAGTATTTTGAATTGGCTTGCAGCGGAGTGATGACGACTTCAACCGGCACGCCGGCTTTGAACTGCCGCATGTGCGTCTGATTGGTGCAAGCGCCAGATTGTATTCCGTAAGTCACAAAACCTTCTATGCTTTGATACGCCAGTGCGCTCAAGGTGACGGAATCCTTTTCCGGGCGGGCGAGAATCAAGTCATACGCATGGGCCGGCACGGCAACGTTGAAATAATTCGTGCCTGTTGACGGGCGGTGGCCGCGATCAACCTTTGGTTTTTCGTTATTCAGCGCGGCTGAAGTGGTTGGGTCCCAGGCATAACCCATGAGGAAGAATAGCAAAGAGATTTTGCGGAGATTGGTCATTCGATTTCGGTCTCACGGCAGTTGCACGCCGACGCGGTAGAACCGCAGCGCGTTGGTCGCGGTCGTGGAATCGGTGAGCGCATCCACGCCGCCGTCGCCGAGAATCGTTGCTTGTGATTGCACGGCGGTCCAGGTGCCGGCCGCCAGATTGGTCGTGGCATATAAAGTATAATTTCGCCCCCACGCCGATTGAAAATTAATGGTGAATCCAGCTTGGCTGTTCGTGAGGCTTTGAATTTTGAATACCGATGCGGCGTTCGTGGGATTCGTGCCGGCAATGTATTCTTGATAATTGTTCATGCCATCGTGGTCAGGGTCGGCGCTGGCGCTGGAACTGGCATTCGTCGTGGTGCCGGTGCCGCCAAAGTATTGCGCCCGCCACCAGTCGGGAATGCCGTCGCCCACGCTGTTCTGATAACGATTCACGGTCGCGTAGCTGAACACATTCGTGGTGGCGACATAGAGATAGGCCGCCGTGTTGGGGTCATAGGTGCGCTGTTTCCAAGTCATCGTCACGCCCAAGTCGTTGGCGCCGGGGCCGCTGATTTCGACGAGCAGGTAGCCCCAGGTATTGGTGAGGTTCCAAAGATTGACCGGCGTGTAGGGCGCGTTGGTGCCGTTGTAAGCGTATTTTTGGGGCGGCCAGTTGGTGCTGCCGCCGGTGCCCACGATGAACTGGTAAAGGTCGTTGGTCGGATTGCCGTCGCCGTCGTCAACGCGCGCGACGTTGAAAAAATGATCATGGCCGCACAGATAAACTTTCGCGCCGGCGGCGGTGAGGCTGGCCCAAAACGTGTTGCGCGCGGCCGGCTCCGAGCCGAGGCAGTCCGTGTGGAACGCCTTGAACGCCGGTTCGTGGCCATAGACAAAAACGTGCGGCCGACGGTTGCCTGCCAGTTGCTGGTTCAGCCACGGCTGGTTGACCTGATGAATATTGATATAATCATCCAGGCCGACAAAAAAAGCATTGCTGTAAGTTTGCGTGGTTGAATACGTCAGATCCATTTCGCCCACCGGGCCGTTGCTCGGCATGGCGTAAACCCCGCTGAAGAAATTCGTCCAGGACAGGAGATTATCCGGCGCGTCATCCTCGTGATTGCCGCGAATCACGTAAACGGGAATGCCGGCCGCGGCGAGCGGGGCCATTTCACTGCGCCAAGTAGTGAGCTGATCCATGAAGGTGGCCGGGGAACAACCGGAACCCGATTCAATGATGTCGCCAGCCACGACGAGCAACTTGGCATCATCGTTGACCACCGCAGCGGCAATTTCTCCCGGCACGGTCGTCAATGGAACGTGCGTATCGCCAACGAAGGCAAACCGCCAGGCACTCGTCACCGGAAGGTCGCGCACAAGGCGGACATAATTGTATATGCGGATGGCATCGCCTTGCGGCGCGAGCGGGCTGTAATAGCCGTTGGGCGGCGCGAAAGTGTAATTGGTCAGGCTGCCGCTCTTGGGATCACTGCGTTCCGCGCCGGCGCCGTGCGCATCCACCCACGCGCTGTTGACATAACCCATCGCGCGGCCAAAGCAGACATAAACGCCATCGGGATTCGTCGGGCTGGCCAGCAGCGTCGTGCCGCTCCAATACCACGGAAAATCCGGCTGGCCGGCTTCGTTGGTGATGCCGGTGCAATTAAACATCGTGTTGATCGCGGCGGAAGCCGTCGTGTCCGGCGAGCGCGTGTAATCCACGATGCTTTGCAGTTCCTTCGTGTTGGGCAGTCGCCAGTCGTTGTGACTGAGATAATTGGACGCGTTCGCCGCCTGCGCCCACGCCAGCGCGTTCGACCAGTTCATGCCAAAACCGCTATCGCTGCGCGCCCACATCAGCAGCGTCGCCTTGTCGGAAATCGTGCCGTCACCGTTGTTGACGAAATTATTCACGCCGCAGCTCGTGCTGCCGCGCACGTAGCGGACGTAATTGGAATTAGCTGGCGGGTAACCCTTGATGCGGCCATCGGTGAAGTTGAAACCGAACGTCGCCGCCTGGCCGCCCATCACCGTGCTGACGTAGGCGTTGGCCGACCAATCCTGTGCGTCAATGACCCGCGAGCCGACGTTGGTCGAAGTGCCGGGCCCGTAGGCGAAGCCGAAATAATTCGTGTCAATGAACGGAATGTAGCCCGCCGTGCTGGTGAAGCCGAAGCCGTTCTGCCCGGTGAATTTCGTAAGCGAGTAAAGCTCCTTTATGGTCGGCACTCGCCAGTCGGCATAGCCGCCGACGGTGCAATTAGTCACGTTGGCCACCGCCGTGGCCCAGGTTAACTGGTTCGTGCCGCGCGACTGCACCCACATCAACCCCGTGTTCAAATCCGAAATCGTGCCGTCGCCATTGTTGCGATAAGCCGGCTGCTTGACGGTGATGTTTCCATCCTGCCCGTAAAACGGCTGACCCGGCGCGGGCGGTGAAATGACCGAGCTGTCGTTGTAACAATTCGTCTGGCCGGTGTCCACGACCACATACGCACCGTTGGTCGGCGGCGTGGACACCACGACCGAGCCGGCGCGCGTCAGTGTATTAGAGCCGAGTGAACCCCAGACGGTAAGGCTGACGGTGTAACTACCGGCCGCATTGTAGATGTGAATGGGATTGGTGTCGGCGCTGGTGCTGCCATCGCCAAAATCCCAAAACCAGTTGGTCACGGTGCTGACCGACGCGTCGGAAAAATTCACCGTCAACGGCGAAATGCCATTGGTGGGCGACGTGGAAAAATTCGCGACAATGCTCATCGCCGGGGTGATGGTGAAACCCGCCGCCTTGTAACTGACCACCGAGCCGCCGCCGTAGGTGATCAGGACGTTTTGCGCGCCGGTGGAAATGTTGCCCGGAAGATTGAACAGTCCGGAAATGACATATTGATTGGTATGCGGCGAGGCCGTGCCGGTCACGCTGCCAATGCTGACGCTGCTGATGGCCACAGTGGTCGGCGGCGGCGGCGGGGTCGCGCCCAACGTGAAAGTCATCAGCAGACCGTTCGTGCCTTGCGGAGCGGACGACGGACTGACGCTGGAAATCTGGTTGGTGTTGGTGGCGATGAGCCTCCCCGGCAGCAGCATAGCGACTGCAATAACGGCGATGCGGAAAAATATTTTCATTTATCGTATCGTCAGATGAGCGTTTCTAAATTCTTATGTCGTCGAGTATGCTCCACTTAACCTTTAGAAGACATGAAGGAATATAGCACCCGGAGTTCAGGGTTGCCCGCTCCTGGCTTTCACGGTATAGCTGTGGGCGATATCGCCGGTTTTTTGCTGGGCGGTTTCATCCTGCGGCAGATAACACCGCACATAATCCACCTTCACATTGTCCGGCGAGACAGTGACGCGTAAATGCCCGGAATTCGGCAGCTTTAAGCCGGACTGGTAGCGATCCTCATTGTAGGCAAAGTAACCCTGGTCGGCGGGCATGGGCACTTCCTGGTAAACAACGCCGTCGCGCTGTTGAAGCGCATAAAGGTGGTCGTGTCCTTGGAAGAAAATCGTGACGCCGTGCTTGGCCATCAATTGATGCACGGGCAGTTCCCAACCGGGCCGCCGCACGGCAAACTCCCAATCACCGCGTTTATTCTGGCCGCCCCATTCATACAAGTCACATTCATCCACGCCGCCACGCCCTGAACCCATGACGTGATGGGCAAAAACGAATTTATATTTCGCTTTGCTCGTCTCCAGCATCCGCTTGAACCAATGATATTGG
>CAIXPZ010000117.1 GCA_903921455.1 uncultured Verrucomicrobia subdivision 3 bacterium
GGCGACGTCAGGATGCCGCCGTCCGGTCCGGCGCTGCCCACCTCCCATTTGTTGATGACGTGCCGTTCCACTTCCCACAGCCGCGTGTCCACCTGGGCAAACACGAGAAACTCCTCCAGATTGGTGATGCGATCACCCTTGTAGCTCATGTCCCGGCGGTCGTCGTTGACCACGTCTTCCAATTTGTTCGTGCCACCGGCGGCAGGCGGAACTGGTGCCGCCGGCACCTTGCTCAACGCCCCGGCGTAGCGCGCCAGCATCAGGCCGGCGATATCCAGCTTGATGTTCATCGCCCGCGAAATCCGCTGGCTGCCCCAGCCGGGATTTTGCCGCTTGAGCGTGAGGAACTGCTGATACAGCGGATCGGTGCGGTGGCCTTCGCGTTCGCCGCGAAAGCGTTCCTTCAGCCGCCGTCCCATCGGCGGATGGATGCCCAGCCGCGCCGCCAGCACCTTCTTGCCCATCTCCGGTTCCGCCTGCAACAGTTCCCGCGCCCGTTCATAAAGTTCGTCATCCATGCGTTTTCCTTTCGTTGAGGGTTATGTGTTTTTCCGTTTCACCCTCTTATAGCTCCCGGGCCGGCGTTTTGTTCCCCGGCTTCGCCGAAAATTCCGCAAAGATGTCCGTCAAAAAAAATACGGCGAAACATAAAACGAATGAAAACACAGACGCATCTAACCACCCTGCCGGCCGGCTCGCCTCCCGCGAACGACCGGCGGGAAAACCTCAACCCGGCCGTCGCCAATTTCCTGGCCGCCCGCGAACAGCTCAGGCAGCGCGCACAGGAACTGGAGGCCGAGATGGCCGACATCCGGCAACTGCTCAACGGTGGCCACGACGGCGCGGTGCCGGTGCAAACCGCCCCGCCACCTACGGCTCCACCACCCGGTCTGGCACCACCAACTCCCCGCCGCTCGAATGCGGGGCTGCGACAGGCCGTCACCGATCTGATTATGCAGCACGGACCGATGACCAAGGATCAGATCGTGGCCTTGCTGGTCACCAATAAATTTCCGTTCTTCGGAAAACCCAAGCCCGCCTTGGATCCGGTGCTCTACAGCAAAAAATTCCAGCGCAATGGGAAGATGTTTGGACTGGCGGTGACCTCATGAGAACCAAACCAATGTCCCGCCCAAAAACCAAGCGGGCGAAGACCGCCCGGCCCAAGGCAGCTCTCCTGACCAACGTGGATTGGAACGAGGTCTGCCAGGAACTCGACGAACAGATCCGCGAGAACGCCGATGCGGATTCGTCGTTGCTGGGGGCCGTCTCCATTCATAGTGACGGGCATCTGGCCATCCTCGGCCAGGATGGTGAACCCATGTTCGTGGTGATGCTCGCCCTGGGGCCGGTGGATGCGGAGGGGCTCTTCGCGTATTTCCAGAGCCGGGTCGAGGATTTCGTGGGCATTGACTTGATCGGCTCCATCGAGGACGAACTGCCCTGGTGCGTGGTGGGCAGCCTGCCCGCCACCGAGCAGTTGGACGAGGCGGAGCGCGAATCACTGGAGGAACAGATCGAACCGTTCTTGCTGGATCTGACGGAGCGGTTTCAAGCAATGCAGATGAATAACTAAAATTCTCCGGTGGGTTGGCACCGGAGCGGGTAAGGTGGAGCGGCCTGCAACCTTTTCGCATGGGGGTTGCGGGCCGACTTTTTCCAAGCCGGTCAAATACAAACAAACGATGAACGACCAGCAATTGTTGGCGGAGTGCCAGCGGTTTTTTGCCGAGCAGGCGAAATCAAGAATGGATTCCTATCCGCTGCGATTAAATGTCGTCATTTTGAACGACGGCAGCCGGTGCCAGCTTGAACGGGAACAGTTTAATCCCCATGAACTGAAACGATATGAAACCCTCGCCGAAGCCGGTGGTGGAAAGATAGTAACACTGCTCGGTGAGTTGACCGGTCAACTCACTTATGGGCCGGCTTGGTCGCGCGTAAAATTGTTGCGCGCCAGCCAGCCGCTCGGGCTGGCCTGCCTTGTCTGGGCCGAGGCCGGGTGGCCGGATTTTTTCCACCGCTTCCGTTATGAATGTCAGCGAACCTTTTTAATCACCCGCTTATTGCCAACCTATCCGCCGCCGGCTTCACCCTGGCTCGCCGCGATGGTGTCACCGGCGCTTCAAGCATCGCCGGATGAGGTTCTCGGTCTGCTGTGGAAGTTGAGCATTGCCACGATGGATCAAGCCGTCCGGCAGTGGGGCAAGAAATCCGTCAAACATATTTCCGAATGAAATACCTTTCGCTGCTACTGGCTGTCATCAACGTTCCCGACCTCGTTCAATATGGTCTGGTTGTCATCCTGCCGTTGCTGCTCTTTGAAGTTGTCGTTGAGGCTTTGATTCTGGAACAGCTATGGTCGCTCCCGTTTTTTCAACTGTGCCAATTTACGCTTTTCGCCAATTGCTGGTCCCTGCTCGCCGGCATCCCCGTCCGCATCGCCTTTATGGTCGCCGTGATTTTTTGGATCGCTGACCGGATCAACTCAGCCAGTTTGGTTGCGATGGCATGGCTGGTTTATTTCCTGGTGACGTTGCTGGTCGAAGTGGCCTGCGCGTTCCAATGGTTACATCGCCATAGCCTCTCAATCTCCAAGTGGCGGATCATTGTAGGAATCATCGTCGCCAACGTCGCCAGCTATGCCGTGCTGGGTGGGTTGCACCTATATCTGGTCCGGGCGTTACCACCTGCGGAAACCGCCCCGCCCAAGTTTGAACTGCTGGTGTTGCCGGAGAATGAAATGCCGCCCTCATCCATATGGGGCGGCTGGGATCGGAAAAATAAACTTACTTCGCCGGCGCACCCTTGACCTTGGCCCAGCGGGCTTTGGCGGCGGCCGCCATCTTGGCCCGGGCGGCGGCGGATAACACCCGCTTGGCTGGCTTGGCCGGGGCTTTCGCCGGTGCCGGTGCCTTGGGTGTCGGCGCAGGTTTAGGTGCAGCCCCCTTAATTTTCGCCCAGCGTGCCTTCTGCGCGGCACGAATCTTGGCGATGCCGGCGGCGGACATTTTCTTCCGGGCTTTGATGGACTTCGGGGCCACGGTCGGGGCGGGCTTGCCGGTCGGAGCCTGGGTGCCCAACAATTGGGTAAGTTGTTTTTGCAGCTGCTCAATTTTCTCCTTGAGCGTGGCGGCCTGTCTCAGTTGTGCGGGTGTAAGATTGGTTATACTCATGAGGCGAGAAATACAATCCGTCCCGGATAAAGTCAAACCTCTTGTTTGACGCGCAGCTGATCGCGCCCGCAATCCCAAGAATCGGGGGCGAATTGGTTGGCGTTATTCCTATTTTGGGACTGTCCAAACCGATAGATACCCACGCTACCACCGTCTTATCACCCTCCAACCCAACGGCATCCCAAGCATCTATCTGCAGCTGGCCGGCGGGCATGATTTGCCGCTCCCATGCGAAAATTACGAGCAAAAATAAAATCGGGAAATTTAACTTACAAACAATGGCGTACTCACCTGTTCACCAACAAATATCTCCCCGTGTGAAACCTAAAATGCCGGCTTGTTAATTTCAAGCGGTCACCCCGGCGTTTCACTTTCCGCCCTTCCTAGGCTGCGCCATCAACTTGGCGAGTTTTTCATTCAGATCCTGTTCCACGACGTTTTTTTTGGCCGCACTCGTGGCAAAACAGTCGAACGGATTCCGCTCGGGCAGCAGGTTCAGATGGCGTGCCATGGCGGCGGCCAGCCCGGGTTTATATTTTTTCAATTCAGGCTGGCTCGGCCCGGTTACCGACGCGGTGGCGGGTTCCAGCCAGCAGTCGGTCGCCACCAGGTAAAAATCCGCGGCCGCCTGCGGGTTTTCCCGCGTGCACCGAACTTCCACCTGCAGGGTATATACCTTGCGCGGCCGCCATTCTCTTCGCACCCGCTCGATATTTTTCCAATAAATGCGGAAGCCCAAGGCGGGCTGACCGGCCTTTTGAAAACGGCCCACGGCAACCCAGCGCTTTTTATCCTTTTTGTGTTTCTCAAATTTGGGCTGGACGAGAAGCATTGGCTCCGGCGTGGATTTACTGGGGATGATTTTGAAAAGCGACATGCTTTCCAGATACATGTTTTCCAGAAAGAAGGGGAGGGCTGGATGCTGTTGCCCAAACGGGGCTAACTTCTTGTTGCATACCCACAGTTCCTTGTAGTCCAGTTTGGTGGTGGCTAAATCCACCAGCACCTCAGCCACACGTTTAAAGTCTTCCTCCTTGAGCGGGCAAACTTCGTTGATCCACTGATGGAACGCCGGACGCTGGGTCTCGGTCAGAGTCAGGCCGCCGGCTTGGTGGTGACCACCGCCGGTCTCAAGATAACCCAGGGCCACCGCTTTATGGAGATAGTGTCCGAGGTCATAGCTGGGAATGCTGCGGCCAGAGCCGCACCAGAGTGTTTCCGGCGAGCCTGGCTTTTTGTCCTCGCTGGGATCAGGCACATAAAAGGGCGTCCGCTCCGCTGCCCAAGGGATGGCGGGAATTTTATCCTGACTTTCGGCTTCATCTAATCCGGCGGTGGCCAGGCCGCAAACAATAACCGGGCGCCAAAATTCCTCTTTGAGCCGGCTGGCCACGATCCCCACCACGCCCGTATGCCAATTGCGCCCGGCCACGACCAGCACCTTGGCCGGGGGGTCATTGTGGAACTGGGCGGCGGCCTGGCTGCGGGCCTCCTCCATGATTTTGTCCTGAGTATATTTGCGGGTCCGATTCAGGCGCACGCATTCCAGCGCCAGTTTTTCGGCGGCGACCGGATCTTTTTCCCGCAACAGTTTGACGGCCAGCAGAGCCGTGTCCAGGCGACCGCTGGCATTGAGACAGGGTCCCCATTCGAAACCAAAGGTGGTTTCGCTGACCGGTGCGAGTGGCCGGCCATTTTTGAGCGCGGACGCATTGATTATTCGGTCCAACGCCAGCAGGCCGGGAATCAGTTCAAGCCCGGATTTATCCGGGGAAGTTCGCTGAACGTCCGGGTCGAAATAAAAACAGCGGGCGATGGCAGCCTTGACCAATCGCCGGTTGATCCGGCGCATGGGAACTTGATCGGCGGTGGTGGCCAGCCCGGCCAGGATGAAGGCGCGGTCAAGGTTCCAATCCGGATTTTTGGCCAGTTCGGCGGTAAACTTGCAAAAAAGAAAAACCAGGCCGGCGGCGCAGAGCTCACAGAAGTCCTCGCGACGACCCGTCATCTGCGGCCATCCTTTGGGATTCAAATGAAACGTTGCCGGATGCGCGGGGCCGGCTGATTCAGTCTGGTGATGGTCGAGCACCAGGGTGGGAATATCCCAAGCTTTGAGTTTTTTCAGGGTCTCCTGATGAGGCGAGCCGCAATCCACGGCAATGAACAGGCCGGGTTTGCGCGGACAAGCCGCCAGCGCCTTGGCAGCCGAACGGAGTTGCAGCCCGTAACGGTCTTGCTTCCGGTCGGGGATGAACAGATGAATTTTTTCGGCGGGCAAGCCGGCCGATTCCAGAAAATCGGCCATCAACACCGTCGAGCAGATCCCGTCGCAGTCATAATCCCCGAAGATCAGCACGTCCTGCTCCGCCTCCACGGCTATAAGCAGATGCCGGGCGGCGGTGAACCAGACCGGGAAATCGGCTTCAACCAGCGAACCCGCCAGGAATTGATGCCGGTTGGGACCCTCGTCCGGCAAATCCGCCTCCAGTTGTCGCGCCCGGATCACATCGTAGTAGGCGAAGTCGGCCAGAAACTTGCGCTTTTCGCCGGGCTGCGGAACGCTTAAGGGCAAAAAGCGATCCGGCTTTTTACCCGCTTTTTGATTAAAGAACATGGCTGGATTGACGAAGGTTGATTGGGCCGCCGATTTTGTTCATCATATGTGCATGAACACGCCCGCCGCAAGCGAAGTTTCCCGGCCAAAACGAGTTCGGCGCCGGCTGGATCCCAAGACGGCCGCTCGGACCGAGCGCATCGATTTGTTAAGGCAAATCACCCTCGAGGCCGACGTTGAGGATTGGCTCAAAGGCCATTTCGCGGATCTGAAATTGAAGGCCGCACTCATCGGCACTCAGGTGGAATTGGAAGGAACCCTGAAAGTCGATATGCTGGCCATCCAGGAAGATGGCCGGCTGTGCGTGGTGGAACTAAAGCGCGATGATCCTTACCGGGAGGTTTTTATCCAGGCCTTGGACTACGCCCGCCTGTTGGACGGCTATCTGCGGAGCGATTTGGATCTGCTCTGCCGTAAATACGCCGGCCGGTCGCTGGACGAATTATATCTGAAATATTTTGGCCGCCCCGCCCCCGACCGGCTGCCCGGCAATCCCAGCATGGTCGTGGTGGCGGGAGATTTCGACGAGGAAAACCTGCACATGGGTGCCTTCTTAAAAAGCCACCGTTTTGACCTGACCCTGATCCGTTACCATCGCCAAACCGACGACCCCACCTCAGGGATCAAGTTCGAGCCGATTGATTTGCACCAGTGCCTGTTCCAGGCCACCGGTAAAATGCCCGATTGCGTGCTGGAAATCCGCTTCACCGAAATCAAGGGGTATAATTGGCGGGAATGCCGGGCCGAAAACGTGCTCGCCTTGCCTCAAGACATGATGGACCAAGTGCTCAGCCACGCCACCGCCGGGCCAATCGGCTTTCTGTTATATCTCAACAACCATGGTTATGTCGCCTACGGCACGCTCCGGCCGGGTCAGGTCACCAAACCCTGCGAAGGAGGCAGCGCTGAAAAATATCTGGAAGTCCCGGTAGAGTGGATTGCGACCGTCGGTTTTGAGCAGGCGATCTTCCGGAACAAGGATGACCAACCACCGCCGCGGGCGGTGGTTCAGATGAAATCTGAACCCATGGGCAAATGGTCGAAACTGGTGGGGCTGTTAAAATACCGGGAAGCACATTACCATCAGACACTTACGTAGTATTAGCGGACACTTATTCTTCGATTCAGTTTTGTTTATGAAGCGTATTTAGGAGTGCAAGCAAGAAAACTGCATGAAGAAAACGTCCCTTATACCCTGTTCTACCCGTAATGATAACGTCTCTTCTAAAAAAAGTCAACCTATTTTTTTCCTAAAAACGGCTTCGCCTAAAACACGACATCAAATGAACTTCGAAAAAGAAGTTTATTTGAATGAAACAAAACCAACCAACATACCTCCCGCAAAAACAACTAGAACTGGTCCGAGTTCCACAACTGACCTCGGTCATCATTCTAAACCAAACCTACGATAATTGTCTAACGGACTTCGAATCGCTCGCCGCCGGTCAAGGCGGTCGGTTCACTTCCCAACTCGGCCGCTGTCGATTGACCGCGCGTTCGCACGCAGGTTCCACTCTAATCACCCTGTGGCGTGAACACTCGCGCCTCGGTGAAGCCCGACTGTGCTGGTCAAGCAAGTGCCGGAATGAGTTGCGGGTCTCCGTCGGTTTGCGCGGCCACCTCTTGTCCGAACTGAATATTCCCAGCCTCCTCGTCACGCTGGCAAATAAGTTCGAGACCAAAGCCACACCCAAGGAAATAAATCTGGTCTTGCACACCCTGGCGGCCAGCGCCTTCGGAATACTCCGCCACCTGGCCAGAAAACCCGCCCACGTCGTTTTGGACAAACCCGTATTACTGCCCGCCGCGGATTTGGTTACCGAGCTGTTTGGAAAGAAAGAAACCGGGGAAACGGAAATATTCGATTTAGCCCGGCACCTATTGAACTTACAACCAACAAAATAATCATCAGCACAATACTAACACTAATTAACTAACCATTAACTACAGCACCTATGAAATATCATAAGTTCAAAAAAATCGAGGCGGCGGCCGAGCGGCATAAACTGGCTGGCTTCAAACTAACCGCCAAACAACTGGCAAATATCACTGGCAAAGATGGCATCACCGGATTGCATCTGGCGGCGCATCACGGTTGTCTGGATCAAATCGTCGGCGGAGCCACCACCCGGCAATTGGAGGATTGCCTCACCGATCATCGCTGCTCGGCTTTCTATCTGGCGGTCGCCGCCGGTCACCTGCCACAAATCAAGGGTGGCGTAACCGCCAGTCACCTGGCCGACACCAAACAGGTCGCCGACTTCGCCATCGGATCGGTCATGGGCACGGCGGAGGAACTCGCCGAGATGAGCGATGAAGAATACCTGGACAGAATGAATGAAAGCGCTCAAACTAATCATACTCGGAACCTGCCCCAAAGCACCGGCCTGCACTGGGCCGCCGCCTATGGCCAGCTTGATCAAGTTGTCGGCGGGGTAACCGTTGAACACCTCAACGGGCTCAGAGACAAAGAGGGATTTTCGGCTTTGGATGTCGCCGCCGTACATGGCCATCTCGATCAGATATTCGGCGGGGTGACGGCGGCGCAACTCGCCTCCTCCAGCAATCCAGACGGAAAAACGCCACTCCACCTGGCCGCTGGGTATGGCCATTTGGACCAGATTCTAGGCGGGGCAACCTATGAACAATTAAGTTCCGTCCGGGAAACGGATGGCTGCACGCCCCTTCATTATGCGGCTTATTATCGTGCCTTGGATCAGATCAAAGATGGCGTGACGGCGGAACAACTGGCTTCCGTCCGAAAAGAAAATGAATTCTCGGCGCTCCATGCCGCAACGGCTTACATCCAAATCCGCGGCGGTGTCACCGCCGAACAGTTGATCAACACCGTGGCCAGTAACGGATCTTCCGCACTGCTTGGCGCCACCGCATGCGCCTGCCTGAATCAAATCACAGGTGGTGTCACCGCCGAACAGTTGTCCACAGTAACCGACCCGGATGGGACCGCTGAAACCGGCCTGCACCTGGCCGCCCGGTTCGGCGCGCTGGATCAAATCAAGGGCGGTGCCAGCATCACCCAACTGGTTTCCGCCAAGGATAAAAACGGCCGGACCGCATTGGATGAAGCCTTGGAAACCCGGCAATTGCTCGAATTGATGATAGCTGATCCCCGCGCCTATTGGCAGGCGCTCCAACCCGAGGAGCAGGAAATTCTCCGGAAAATTCTGGCTGAACACCCGCTCCCCGAGAAAATCGTTGAAGCTATTGGCTGCGGCATCCCCACCCCAAATGTCGACTTTAACCCGGATGGCACCGTGACCTACTTGAACTTCATCGCTGACAACCAAGTCTACAATACCCTGCCCGTCACCCGTTCCCTGAAGCAATTGGAAATGGAATTCCCGGCCCTTGCCACGCTCACCTGCCAGCACTGCCAAAAATCATCGCGCATATCCATTCCCGAACGGATCAGTCGCCGGCATCCCTGCCCGCAGTGCGGCACCATTCATTATTTCAATCCGGAAATTTACGAACTCGAGGCGCTCCACCGGATCAAGTCACTCCGGCAGATCTTTCCCTGGCACGTTAAAGGTGATTGCCAGTGCGGCACCCACTTCGAACAGCGCATCACGGATCGCAAACAAGGCATGACCTGTCCGAATTGCGCCGCCAAATTCGAGTTTCAATACCCAGAACGGGAAAAAGCCCTGCTTGACATGATTAAGCATCTGTATGCCTACGGCAAAGCTCCCGGGGGTTGGTCGGTCACGCCGGAAACCGAGCGGCCACAATTCCAAAATCCTGGGCGCACCGAGGCACCGCCGCGACTCCAAGTCCAACCGGCATCTCAAATTGTTGAACACGCCCACGCCGCAACCTGAATCCAACATCAACGCCTAACAAAAAGCATATGAAGACTAGCAATGGCAAAAATCAAATTCGCCTCTATGGCAAAAACCGAAAACACGTTGCCGCCGGCAAGACTTGTTATTGGTCGGATATAGGCCAATGGCAGTCGCACCGCCAACAACTGACCGGTAGCGAACCCATCCGGGTCAATGTCACTTCCAAGAGTGCCGACCCGGTCTTCGCCCAACTTTCTCCCATGCGTCTGGGTCCCGTTCGCTGCTACGAGGAAAATGGTCGCCCGGTCACCAGCGTGAATCTGGAAGTCGCCTGGCAATACTCAAAAATCTATTCCCACGTTATTGATGACACCGGGAATTTAGTGGATGTCCGCGATCGCTTCCTCACCACCGATGAGCGGGGCAACCCCACGCCAACCGACGAATGGTTTCGCTGGCGCGACGAAGCCTTCAATAATCCGAAGTTCGATCACCGGCATCCGAATTTTAAATCAAACAAGAAACTGGTCCGGCGGGCGTTCCCCAAGGGTTCGCGGGTGGCGTGGTGGTATTGGGATGGCAAATTATTGAACGCCATCGAAGCCCGCCAGCAAATCTATGCGCGGCTGTATGAACGGTTAGTCTCGCAGCAGCGCGGTTATCAATCGCTTCGCCGCCTGGTTAAACAAGGCCACGATCTGGCGCTCTATGATTTCGACGGCTATGACTGGCAGGCGCTGGACCGGTCGCCCGCCGACTGCGTACGTGACCTTAACCATTCCTTCGGCCATGGCATGGTGCTCGCCCTTCTCCTGCAAGGTGTCCACGCCTCAAAACTCAACCTCAACTAATCCTATGCTCAACTGGAAACCCTACGACCGGCATGACTGGAAAAATTGCGATCAGAAAAAATTCACCACGCAGGAACGGCGGCAATTCGAACAGTTGGCCGCGAAAATTCTAACGCTGCCCGAATCAAGCCTTGACCGGCAATGGGGCACGGTTCATCCGCCCGGACGCAACGCCATCGTCATCGAAGTGCCTCCCGATGCCGGTCATGGCCTCGCCACCCAGGGCGCCCAGCGGCTGGGCTTGAAGATCTACAATCTCAAGGATGGAAAAGTGATGTGGCCTTCGGTGTTCCGGTTCCATTACGCGCAACGCGCAAAAATTCCCGGCCTGCCCAACGACCATGTGCAAGCGGTCATCGCGGCCGGCACCGCCATTGACGCCGACGGGCGCGAACGCGGTTATCTCATTCAAGAATGGGTTGCCGGTATGGCGCTGGATCAAAAAATCGCTGCCGGCCTCACCCCCGATGAAGCCCTGCAAATCGCCGCCGACCTTTTCCAGGCCATCGTCATCCCGCTCTGGTCTCAAGGCACCAACTGGTGGGATGTCCGGGACTCCAACTATGTCGTCACCCCGGCCGGACGCCTGGTGATGATCGACTCGGACACCCTCGGCGGTTACGCGGATGAGATAACCCGCACACCGGAGATATTCTGCCGGCGAAACGGCGGTTCCCTCACCGCGATGAAGCGCTATGCCGGATTGCTGGCCAGAATGGCCGGACGCCTCGCGCGCCGCGGTGAAAAATCCAAGATCCGCCAGCAGGTGCGCACCTTGTTTGCCTGCCACCTGCGCCCCGTGTTCATCAATCCTTTTCCGCTGCCACCCGGCTGGGAAACGACCGCGACCCGGGCCTGGGAAAATTTTCGGGCCGGTTATGCGCCGCTGCTCCAGCCCGCTCCCGAGCTTCGCTCAAAACAATCTGCAACCGAACATCAAAAACAAACAAACAACACAACCAAATAACAACCATGAACCCCAACCAACTGCTCCAACTCCCCGAAGAACTGCGTGCCCTGATTGATGCCGTCTGCCATCGCCGGCTGCACAAGGTGCCCCCACATTTGCTGACGGAGGCAAACCTAACCCTGCCTTTGATGGATAACGCCACCTGTCTCCACTTCGCCGCCGAAAATCGGCAACTCAAGCATATTCCGCCGGCCATCCTCTGTGCGAAAAATCTGAACCTGTACGGTGAGCACGGCTGGACGGTCCTGCATCTGGCCGCCACCACCGGCTGCCTAGATCGGGTGCCCCGGGAGGAATTGAATGCGGCCAACCTCACCAAACTGGATGACATCGGCGGCACGCCGCTGCATCGGGCCGCTCACTTTGGCTCCCTGAAACAGGTGCCACCCGAGGTGCTAACGGAGGAGATTGTCAATATCCAGCGTGATTCAGGGCGTTCCATTATCCATGTCGCGGCCTTTCATCGGCACTTGGATCAAGTCCCGGCCGCCTGCCTGACAGAAAGAAGCCTTTCGCTTCCCGATAATGAGGGCAATACGCCCTTGCATATCGCGGCGATCCAAGGGTGCCTGTCCCAATTGCCAGCCGCAGTAATTAAGCCGCACCTTTTCGCCATTCCCAACCAGGAAGGTATGACGGCCGCTTTGGTGGCCATCATCAATGGCCACTTCCACCAACTGCCGGGCGCACTCCAGCCGGCCATCCTGACGCAGCCGGACGAACCGGAACAGAATACCGCCCTCCATCTGGCGGCAGTGGTGGGTCGCTTGAACCGGGTGCCGGCAAAATTATTGTCGGAAGAAAACTTTCGCCGGCAAAACCGAGCGAAGCAGACGGTATTCCATATGGCGGCGGAGCACGGAACCCTGCGTCAGATCCCCGCCAAAATGCTTACGGTGGAAAACCTGCGCCTGACCGATGCCGAAGATGTCAGTGTGATGGACATGGCCATCTATCATGACTGCACCGACCAGATTCCGGCATCGATCCGGAAATCCCTCCAATCAGAGCTGAGCTATCACGCCACCGGCTGTGTTAATACCTAATCAAACTTTTTCCAACTAATTCATCCTATCAACCTATAATCAAGACTAAGGAGTTTATTATCTTATGCGAAACACATCCATTCAATGGTGCCATTCGACTATCAATCCCATCATGGGTTGCGCTGGTTGCGAACTTTGGCCTTCACGCGCCGGGCTGTTAAAAGAACTACAATCCAGGATCCGGCAGTTGTCCAGTGATTCAAGCGATGGCTGCATCGCCGACGCGGTGGCCGACGCCACCCGGCCGTTTCAGTGGACCTCCGAGTTATACGCCGCCCGCAATCAGGTCGCCGCCCAGGTGGCGGCGGCTCTCGGCCTGCCCCCGGGCACGGCTGACGAGCTGGCGGACGTGTTCCGGGGAAATTGTAAATGTTATGCCGGCCTGCTCGGCACGCTGCGCGCCGGCCATGCCGGTTATGCGGATCACTTCGAAGTTCCCAAAGCGTTTCCCGGCCGCGTGGCCGGCGCCGCCCGCTGGCGGGCGCCATCCCCTGCGGAAAATGCCGCCAAACCCTGGCTCATCGGTGCGCCGCGGATGATTTTCATTTCCGACATGGGCGACGCTCTTAGCCCGGATGTCTCTTTTGACTACTTGCGCTCCGAGATTATCGAACCGGTCAATTCCGCCGACGGTTCACGTCAACTCTGGCTTTGGCTAACCAAGCGTCCGGGCCGGCTGGCGGAATTTGGGCGTTGGCTCGCCGATCAGGGGGTGGCCTGGCCCGATCATCTGGTGGCCATGACCACGGTCACCTCCCAGACCACCCATGCCCGCGTGGATCAACTTCGGCAGGTGCCGGCGAAGTTAAAGGGTCTGTCTTGTGAACCGGTATTTTCCGCCCTGGATCTGGACCTCACCGACATCAACTGGGTCATCGCCGGTGGCGGTAGCGATATTTTGGCCGAACCTTTTCACGTGGAGTGGGCGCTCCAGTTGCAGCAACGCTGCCGCGAACATGACGCGGCTTTCTTCCTGAAGCAGCTCGGCCGCCGCCCGTTCTTCGATGGTCAGCCGATTAATCTGGCGGACCCGCATGGTGGCGAATGGGACGAGTGGCCTGACCCGAACTGGAAAGTCCGGGAAATTCCCGCCGCCTTCCGGGGCTTCGCCCAGCCACCAGCGATTTCCACACGCCAGCGGCCGGCGTCACCCGGGCCGCGCCTGACGCCGGTCGGGAAAATCACCGGCAATTCCAAATAAACACCATGAAAATGATCATCGATAAAAAACGTTACGACACCAACTCCGCCCAGAAAGTTGCCGCCCATTGGAACGGCTGCTCCCGCAGCGACTTCCGGTTCCTGGATGAAACGCTCTACCGCACCAATAATGGCGCGTGGTTTCTCCATGGCTCCGGCGGCGCGCTGACGGAATATGCCTCCGTTTCCGCCGATGGCCGCAATCGCTATTACAGCGAAACCATCATCCCTCTAACCGACGACCAGACCGCCGACTGGCTGGCGAAACATCATCCCGCATTATTCGAGGAATATTTTAGTCATCTGGCAACTGACGCCTGAACCTATTAAACAGCAACCTAATTCTTATATGAGCAACGCTATAACCAACTGTGAAACTGATCTCCCTCGTTTCGAACTGATCGAGGAGATTCAACAAACCCTGAACGACACCCCACGCCACGAACTCGAAGCAGCCTTCGAGCCGGCGGTGATTTTGATCCAGTCCGAAAGCCGGACGGATAACAGCTATCCGCCAGAGGAATCAAGAATAACTTCAGACAACCAGCGCTTCCTGACGATTTGGCCCTTCCGCTACGCCGAGAGATCCCGCGCGCCGGGAAACTATTATTACGCTTGGGACGCGGTCACGACCCATCCGGGGTTGTTCATGGACGCGCGCGGCGAATTTTTTGAAGCCCACTTGTCGGGACATGGTGAATTCGCAGCCTTCCCGGCGCATCCGGGCAACACGAAAGTCAGTATCGAAGTGGCATATCGGCCAACCGATTATACGCTGGAAGATTTAAACGATGACGACTTGCAAGGCCTGTCCGAAACCTTGAGCGAGGCCTTGTCGTAGTTCGTTAAAAAATATGCGCGATTGAAAATTCCGACACCCTCGCGCGGTGTTTGAGCCGCTCCGGGGCGCGACGCAAGTGAATCACACATTGCAAAAAACGCTCAAATTTGTTATCTTAAAAACGTCATGGCGATTGAATCACCAGCCGAATTTGCCGCTGCGGACACGCGCCGGGCGGGCGTTCCGAGCCATTTCCGACCGGCTTTGCTGCCCGTCGCCGCGCGGGTTTTTTGGTGGGGCACACCGGAAGCTTGGCTAGATGACCTCCACCGGTTCACCGCGCAAGTCATGACTTTCGGCGATTGGAACGACACCACTCTTACTTTGAAACTGCTCGGCGATTCGTGGTTCCGGCAAGTTTTGGCGAATCCGCCGGCGGGCGTGTTTGACGTCAAGTCCTGGGCCTACTGGCACCAGCGTTATCAACTGAAGGTGCCGCCCCTGCCCACTCGGGGATTCTGACCATGTTTAATCCGTGCTTTGATATCCTGCCGGCCGCGCAGAAAAATCTGTGGCCGGAACTGGCCGGAGTGCCCCGCCATTTTGTGCTCTACGGCGGCACCGCCCTGGCCCTGCGGTTGGGTCATCGCGTGTCGGTGGATTTTGATTTCTTCTCCAGCGAACCCGTTGTTCCCGCTGAATTACTGGAACGACTGCCGTGCTTGAAGGGAGCCAAAATTCTCCAGAATGTCAGCCAGACCTTGACGGTGGCGGTGGACCGCAATGGTTCCGTCAAACTGTCTTTCTTCGGCGGGGTCGCCTTGGGCCGGGTCGGAACTCCCGACCAAACCCCGGATGGAATAATCCAAGTCGCCTCCCTCCTGGACATTGCCGGCACCAAGGCCGCCGTGGTAACCCAAAGGGCGGAGTCAAAGGACTATGTTGACCTGCTGGCCATCATCAACGGCGGCACCAGCCTGGCTCTGGCCATGGCCGCCGCCACGTCAATCTATGGCGGGCAATATAATCCCATGCTGACGCTGAAGTCTCTGGCCTACTTTGGTGATGGTGATCTGCATAAGTTGACCGACCCGCAGAAAGCGCAGTTGACCCGCATCGCCACCACCCAGCCGCCCGAACTACCCGAACTGCCCAGACTTTCCGACCGGTTGTCACCGTCCGCTTGAAATTATTATTTTAGGAACCTATGAGGTTTCTACCGCCAGATACGCCCCGGACGATTGATTAGTCCGGTTAGTAGTAATTACTCCTTACTCTTCTCCGCCAGACATAGCCGCCAGACATAGAGTCTGTCTTGATCCCGCATGCATTGGAATGATAAGTGGACTTAGCCGGGGCATCCGTAAAACCCTTCCTAAAAATAAAACGAAAATTCCGGTTGGAAATTTGGGGAACGAACCTATCTCTAAAATATATGAGTAAAATGGTTCAAATCAGCAGGGAACATCGAGAAACACCTAATAGCACGCCAATGTCGCCGCCAGCATTCAGCCCCTTGCCCGAGGCCACGCCGGATGAATGGCTCACTCTGACAGAGGTCGCTTCGATGCTCAAAGTGAGTCGCACCACCATCTGGCGTTGCCGGCGGGCGGGATTGAAAGTAATGCGTCTAGGCGGCCTGGTGCGGGTGCGGCGCAGTGAGTTTAACCACTACTTGGAACGCCAGCAGAATTAAAACCCACGTCCATCAAAACCCCGTCAAACTTACTTTAAAATGAAAACGAAACTGGAAAAAATGAAAGCCATCTTTGCCACGCCGCCGCCCTTGCCGGTGGCGGAAAATTCAGCGGCCGCTCAATCCGTGCCGGCTGGTTCGGCTGACCCATCCAAAGCCGAACTGAAAACCCAACCGCCTGAAATCCATCCGCCGGCGGCACCAACGGCTGCGCCTAATACGGATTCAGCGAATAATTTACCACCCGCCGATATGCCAGCACCCGTAGTCCAACCCGCCCGCGCCGGCCGGATGAAAAATCAAATCCAAAAGCCCGCGACCGTCCATCGCCTCAAACAGAGTGGGAAATGGGCGGTGCTGGTCACTCTCGTGGAACCCCGGGAACTGGAGGGAAAGATGCGCAGCGGGCGGCAGAAGTTTGAACGGCAAACGCAGGCCTTGGCCAACGACCTTTGCGTGGAAATAAATAATTGTTTGTTCGGCAAGGAACTGGCCCGGCAGCTTTCGCCCCGCGAGGTGGATGCCGCCAAGAAGTTGTTCTGGGAGCTGCTGGAACCAAAGCATCCGGACTGGATCGAAAATCTGGACAAGCTGGTGGGATTCTGCGAACGCGCCCAGTTCCGCCTTGACCAACAAAGAATTCCCACCGTGGCCGAGGCGGCTAGAATTTACTGGTTTGAACACGTGGCCGGTTTGGAGCGAGAAACCCGTTATAATACCCGGTGGGTGATTGCCTTTTTGCTGCCGGCGTTTGGCCACTTGCAACCCGCCGAAATGACGGATCAGGCCGTTTTGGACCTCGCCTATGGCAAAGAACCGCTCCCGTTCATGCGCACCAGCGGCCAACCGGGACAGACCAAGGAAGAAGCGGACGCCTGCCTGTGGGACACCCTGGTGACATCAGGTTCCAAACGGCCCTGGTCGAATAACTCCCTGCACCAATTTTTAACGCGGGCCCGGGCCTTCAAAAACTGGATGCATGCCTCGAAAGATCCCCAGACCCAGACCCTGCGCAACTGGTGTCCCGCGTCCACCATTGTCACCTCCAGACCGGACGAGATTGCCAGGATTAATAACCAGCAGGCGGCGGGTTCCAAGCAGGCCGTGGATTGGGAGTGCCGGCAGAAACCCGCGCTCACCATCCCGCAGATCCAGGCCCTGATCGACGTGGCCTGGGTGGCGTGGGGCGGAAAATACGCGCCGTTCTATGTGCATGCCTTGTGGTGTGGCAGCCGGGCCAAGGAAATCCAGCGAACTTCCACCGAGTCGTTCGATTCCAAAGACGGCGTGTTGTTCGTCTCCGCCGCCGCCGCCAAGACGGACAAGGGCCGGGAAAGCCAGCTCCATGACAATGCCATCATCATGGTCGAGGCTTTGCGCCAAGGCGGACGCTACACCAACGCCGGCCTCAAGCCCAGCCCGACCCAGCGAACGGCCATTCATATACTGGCCGGCTTTAACTCCAACGACAAGCAGGCCAACCGGCTTGCCGGGACCATCCGCCGGCAACTGCTGCGCCAGGGGATTGTCCTGCCGGAATACAACTGGGGCAGCCCCTTTCCCGCGAACAGCCTGCGCCGGACCGCGCTGTCCATGCATTACAAGTTGTTTCAGAACGTGTATTCAACCACCGGCTGGGGCGGCAACTCGCCCGGCATTTTCAAGGAGTATTATAAGCGGCTCGTCACCAAGGATGACGCCCGCCAGTTCTGGCTCATGCTCCCCACCTGGCTCACCAAGGATTCCGTGATCGAGGTCACTCTTCCCACTGGCCACAAACTGGATTCCGCCATGACACCGAGTGTCACCTGCGGCGTGTCCACCGCCGGGGCGGCCATGGAAAAGCTGCATACGGAAATGAGCCAGGCGCGCGTGGATTGGTACCGTAAACGCAAAAAGAAGAATAAGGATGATTTTAAAAAGAGGCTGTTGGCCAAGCAAGCCGCCGACCGGCCCGCCGCCGACAGCCTGCCCATGGAATGCCCATGAACCTATTGGGCCGCAGGCCTTTGGAATATCGGCTACACTATTCCGCTACACCGCGATAAATAATTCAAATAACCCACGGAAAATAAGGGGATTTCGATGATTATGCTGTTCCACATCGAAGAACAAAGTGAGTTTTTCAAACCCCTTGTAAATCAACGTGCGGAACCCGACACGAACAGCGTGAAACATCGGCGAACGTTATTTAGTTATACGAACTGTTTTTGAGTTATCTCAAAACGGCCTATTCCCGCTACAGTTGGTGTAGCACCAATTAGTCCTCTAATTACTCCTCCTTTTCCCAGCCTGACGCGGTCTTCGCAAACTTGGCCAAACTTAATAACTGTATGATTACTTATAAAAAAGAATCAAATGCAAATGGTTTGCCCACCGGCGAGTTAGTCGAAGCCGGAGCTTCCAACAGTCTGTCGCCCATGGCTGAATTGGATCAGTGGGTAACCGGGGAACGGTTGCTGGAAATCCTATGGTCGGCCAGCTGCCGGCCCAGCCTTCAATGGCTGCGTAAGGAAACCAAGCGCCGGATGATCCCCCATATCCGCCGCGGACGCCTCATCTTTTATCGCCCCCGATCCGTGATGACCTGGTTTAACCAGCGAGAATGCCGGCCGGCCAGCATGAAATGAAACCCGTCTTAAAACCCGGTCGCTCTATTAACCCACTCAATAACTCACAGTCCATAGCTCACAGTCCATAAAACCACAAAACATAAAAACAATGAAAACAAACACAACCTTGGAACCAAACTCAAGCCGTCCGGCGCAGCGCCTGCCGGCGGCCAAAATCCACTACACCGACCTCACCCGTGGGGCGGCGCTCTGCGGTATCCGTCCGACGGTGCTGCTGGAAACCCGCGTGCTGGAGGAATTCGCCGAGCTGGATCCCGCGCTCGGTAGTAATCCGGCGGGCATCATTCTCGCCGTCCTGGGATTTCATCTCATCAACGGCCATGCCGCCGGCGATGACCGGCTAACGGTTTGCCTAGTGCGGCGGCGTGACGGTCGCCAGGTCGAGGTGGACTTGATGCTGCTGCCCCGGCGGCAGGCCGGCGGAGAGCGGATCTATCTGCGCCTGGCGGATGTGCGCGCAATATCACCCCTGACCAGTGACACCAACCAATATCAACTGGAACTGGACGGTCGGTCGGCGTGCCTGAATTAAATCCTCTCCCTAATGAAGAAAACCACATCCAAAAAACCACTGCGCTCCCAGCCGGCAAAGCTGGTGTCGGCACGCTCCCGTTTCAGTGCGGCAAAGCAGCCGCGCCGACGGCCGGCACCACCGCGCCGCGACCCGCCGCCGGTGGCACCGGCAACCAACGGAACGGAAGCCCCGGAATCGCTGCGGGGCGACTGCCTGCAACTTTATCTCCGTGAAATCAGCCAAGTGAAACTGCTCACCGCGCCGGAGGTGACGGCCCTCGCCAAACGCATCAAACGCGGTGACCGGCAGGCGCGGGAGCACCTGATCCGGGCCAACCTGCGGCTGGTGGTCAAGATTGCGCGCAGTTATGAGGGTATGGGTCTGCCGCTGCTGGATCTCATCAACGAGGGCAACCTCGGCCTGATGAAAGGCATCAAACGCTTTGACCCGACCAAGGGCAAAATCTCCACCTACGCCTCATGGTGGATCAAACAGGGCATCAAGCGGGCGCTGGCAAACCAATCGAAGACCATCCGGCTGCCCGTGCATATCGTGGACCGGCTGCTTCAGATTCGCCGGGCGGATGCGCGGCTGCATGAGGCGCTGGGTCGAGAACCGACCGATGAGGAGATCGCCGCCGAGCTGGATCTGGACCCGCGCCGCGTCCGCCAATGCCGCGATGCGGCGCGGACGCCGGTGTCGCTCGATTCGCCCATCGGCGCGGATGATTCCCTGACGATTGCGGAAGTGGTTCCCGATCCGGACGCCGTCGCCCCCCTGGACCGGCTCATCAATAATACCGACCGGGCATTGCTCCGTGAGGTTTTGGCCACGTTGAAGGCGCGCGACGGGAAGATTCTGGCGATGCGCTATGGGCTGGATAATGGCGAGCCAAAATCACTTGAAATCATCGGCCAACATTTCGGCGTCACCCGCGAGCGCATCCGGCAGATTCAGGAAAAGGCGCTGCAACAGCTCCGCACAAAAATCAAAAGACGGGAGCGCAACGGAAACGGTAGCCATTGAATTTATGAAAGCACCCCCACAACTCAAGACCCTCGCCGACCTGATGGCCCAGGCCGGTCATTACGCCGAATTTTGTATGCGCAGATCCGGCACGCTGGCGCCCACTCTGTTCCTCATCGGCACGGACGGGCCGATGATGTTCCAGCCGGCCACGCTGGCCAATGAGCAGGACAAGAACGATTTCGCCAACGCCGCCCGGTTGGTGTGCATCGCGCATGACGCGACCGCGTGCGTAATGACGCTGGAGGCCTGGCTGAAGACGGCGCAACCGGGTGAGGAACTGGATCTGACCGAACCGCCTTCCGAGGCGATGGACCGGCAGGAAGTGATTGTGCTGATGGGCGAGGATCGCAGCGGGCAGCGGCAGCAGTTCCTGTCGATCATCCGGAGCGACAATGGGAAATTTTTCGGTTTCAACGAGGTGGCGATCCCCACACCCGACACCATGACGGGCCGTTTCGCCCAAATCCTCCCGCCGCAACCACCGAATCCGGAGATTCAGACGCTCGCCAAAGTGATGCTGAAACTCGCTGGCACCCAGATCATCCGCCTGGGATATCCGCCACGCTCTCGGCGGTAAAGTCTGGCAGGGGATAAAAAATTCCAAATGAAGTTTCACCCATGAAAAAACACCGACAGACTACTCTGACCATCAAGGGAAAAACCATCTCGGTGGATGTCGGGGTGCGCGAGCTCATCCTCCAATTGAACTCACTGCCCGGTGTGGAAACCTACCATAGTTGCCAGGGCCACCGAGGGCAGCCAACCGCCTATGTTCATTTCGGCGGGGCCGGTGCCTTGAAATTATTATTGCCGCTGGCCCAGATGATTCTCTCGGAGGAATGGGCCTGGTCTGGCCGCCAGCAATGCCACGTCTATCGGGGTTGTTTCGGCCGGTTGATGACGCTGGAAATCTGTGGCATGGGCATTGTCCTGCGCTGGAATCCAAAACATTACCGCCGGGTATTGGCCATGGCCGCCGATTTGGAAAAACTCGCGTAGCTTCATTTTGCTTGCGCCGCAGGGCGAGGCCATTAATTCTTTGCGCCTATGGCAAAATCATTAACCAAATCACAAATCATCGGTGCCGTGGCGGAAACCACCGGCCTCACCAAAAAACAAGCGGCCGCCACGCTGGAAGCAATCGTGAACCTGGCCTATAAAAACGCCAAGAACTCGTTCACGCTGCCCGGCCTGGGCAAACTCGTTCTGGTCAACCGCAAGGCTCGGATGGGACGCAACCCGGCGACGGGCGAGACCATCAAGATCGCGGCCAAGCGCGTGGTCAAATTCCGCGTCGCCAAAGCGGCGAAAGACGCCATCTTGGGCGTTAAGAAATAACCGGCATTTAATTTGTCACCGACGGCGAAGGGTTTTCCCTTCGCCGTTTTTGTTTTTATCGGCTGACCGATGTTCATTTCCAGGTTGGGTTCCCATGCGCTTCGCGCAAAACCAATTACCGGTAAGAAATAAACCTGATGCCGACCGACCTAAAAACCAAATGGGAAATTGCCCGCGAGCCTGGCTCTGAAACAACGGAAGCGGCGTTCGCCAAATTTTATGATGCCCAGGGCGCGGCGCGAAAGGTTTTGAACTGTGCGATTCCGCTGGCGCGGGCCAGGCAACTGACGGAGTTTGAAATGCCGGAAGGTTGGGATGCGGACAAGTGCTTCGTCACCTTGGGCTGGGGTAAATTCCCGGAAGGACTGGGGCATTGGCGTTATCAACCGCGTATTCGCGCCCAGGCACAATTGCCGCAGCTGGCGGCCATTCCAAAGGAGCATGGCGACTTGATAAAATCACCCTGGTTTCAGTCGACGGCGCAAGGTCTGGGGCTCGGAATCAACGCGCGACATTTGCGTTATCATCACCAGTTGTGGTCGGACTTGAAACCGAAAGTTCTGCGCGGCCTGCACACCACCCTGGTGTTTGTGAGTCCGCAACTGGGTCATGCTTTGACTCCCCAGATTCAACTGGACAAGTTGCCGTGGTATTTTTCCTCCCTGTCGCGGGTGGCCGCGCCCATCCAATTGTTCCCGGCCAAATATTTGTTTCCCGATGCCAATCTGGGTGGTTGTGCAGAGATGCCGACTCCCATCTTCGCTGATTTAATGCCCTGCACTGGGGGTTATGCGTTCCCCGTCGAAGATTGCACGCCAACGCCGTGGGGTGAGTTCGCCTATTTTGACGGCTCTGATAAATACTATGGTTATCCGTTTTCCAGGGTCATAAATTCAGCGGCGGATGTCACCCTGTCAAACGCGGAACGTGGCACCATGCTCTTGCCCAACGGCGAAAAAGTCGCCGCCCGCGCTTCGGAGAGTCACGTTTATGCCACCTTGGATGAAAAACTGAACGCCGAACTTCAGTTGAGTCGGGATGGCTTTGAACGTGCCCGGTGTTTGGCTCGCGGCACCATCACCCATGATGGATTGCCCTTCGTTCTGCCCGTGGAAATGCAGCCTCTGGTTTACGCCATTATGCTCACCCATTGGGAGATGGAGTTGGATCGGCCAGGCGTTTTATCTTCCTACACGGTGCGCACCAAACACGCCGCCATCCGGGGTTATCATTTCTATCAAAGGGTCAAACCGTATTACGACAACTTCATGCGGCTGCCCCGGTTGATCGCCCAAAATCCAGACTTCAAATGTTATCCGCTGGCCAACCACTTGAACCATTCCTGGCTGGGCGGCAACTTGCGCATCTCGAATCAAGCCTCGCCTTCCGAGCAGGAAATCGGAGCCGACTTGATGCGCAATTTCTATTTGCAACAGCTGGATTGGCAAGTGGGCGTTGCCAACCTGTGGAATCACGTTGAGCCCCGCAAGGCGGGTGAACTGGCGGCATCCTTGGGTCAGGACGGTCTCTTGTTCCATCAAATGCGGCGGATGTTGCGGTTTGATTCTCATTTGTTTCCTCGGCCGGTAAAACGCCCGTCGTTGTGGCCCAACCTGCACCCCGGCTGGGCGCAGTTGGATCGCCAGCGCGAGTCCAATCAATTGCCCAGAATCTGATTACAGCAGCGCCTAGTTGAAAACGGCGGCTAACTTTATTTCATGAAAAATCATCCGACGCACGAACAGCTCATCGCCAAGGCCAAAGCCTATGCCGAAATCCACCTGCGCAAACAGGGAACCATACCGCCGCTGTTTCTGGCCGTCACCCCGAACGAATCGTTCACCTTGTTTCCCGAAAACGTGGAGGATGAAAAGACCAGGGAATCTTTTGGCTTTCTCGCCCGGCTGACTTGTGCCGCGCACGGCGCCATTGGCGCCATGTTTGTCGCGGAGGCCTGGGTGTCCGCCATCGAACCCGGCGAACCACCGGATCTGCCGCTGTCGGAAGCCTTCAACCGCAAGGAATGCGTCTTGATCGCCTCCGAACTGATGGCTGGTGCGCAGCGGCATACCTTGCTGCCCATCATTCGCACCGACGCGGGGACTTACTTCGGTCTCGGTGAACCGGAAACGATGCCGGCGGATCTCGGCGGTGACCGATCCACCTGGTTTCTGCCGCCAGATCAAATTACGGAAAGTGATCGAAGGATTGCGCGGGCGCTGCTGGAATCCATGCAAAAGCCTCCGGCAAAAAACCAACCGCACCGGCGGAAATAAAAGCCGGCCCCTTGGTTAAAATAATTCTCAACGTCGGGGGAGGTCAAAACGATATAATCAAGTAATGCACAAAACCGCTCCGAATTACTTATGACAACCAACGACAACACCATTTCATTGTTTACCCCGCCGAAAGCGGTTGAAAATTTTAGAAGCCAGCCGCTCGCCGCACGAATGCGGCCGCGCACCCTGGATGAATTCGTCGGCCAGTCGCACATCATCGGCCCCGGCCAATTATTGCGGCGCGCGATCGAGGCCGACCGCATCCAGTCGCTGATTTTTTACGGGCCGTCCGGCACCGGCAAGACCTCCCTCGCGCAGGTCATCGCCGGCCAGACCAAATCCAAGTTCGAACGGTTGAGCGGCGTGGAATCCAATGTCGCCGACATCCGCCGTTTGCTGGCCGCCGCCAAAAACAGGCTCGATAATACGGGCGCCTCCACCATCGTGTTCGTTGATGAAATCCACGGCTTCAACAAATCACAGCAGGACGTGCTGCTGCCGGATGTTGAGAGCGGCGTCATCAAGCTCATCGGCGCGACCACGCACAATCCGTTTTTCTTCGTCAATTCGCCGCTGGTCTCCCGCTCGCAAATCTTTGAGCTGCGACCGTTGACCGAGGAAGATTTGCTGGCGTTGCTACGACGGGCTTTGAAGGATTCTGAACGTGGGCTCGGGCATCTGAATGTTTTTGCGGATGAAGATGCTTTGCGGCATCTCGCCCAGATTGCCGACGGTGACGCGCGCAAGGCATTGAACTCGCTCGACATTGCCGCGCTCACCACCCCACCCGATTCCGATGGCGTGATCCGCATCACACTCGCGGTCGCCGAGCAGAGCATCCAGAAAAAGGCCGTGGTATATGACGGCCACGGTGACGAGCATTACGACGTCGCTTCGGCCTATCAAAAAGCCATGCGCGGCAGTGATCCGGACGCGGCCCTGTATTGGCTCGCGCGGATGATTCATGCCGGCGAAGACCCGCGTTTCATCGCCCGGCGCATCGTGATCTGTGCGGCGGAAGATGTCGGTCTGGCCGATCCGATGGCGCTGGTGCTGGCGAACGCCGCGCGGCAGGTCGCCGAATTTGTCGGGCTGCCCGAGGCGCAACTGCCACTGGCAGAGGCAACGATTTACATTGCGACGGCGAACAAAAGCAACAGCGCGTGCATCTCCATCGCCGCCGCCATTGAAGACGTGAAAACCAAACGCACGGTTCCCGTTCCCAAACACCTGCGCGACTCGCATTATCAGGGCGCAGAAAAACTCGGCCACGGGACGGGATACAAATTCGCCCACGCCCACCCGGATCATTTCGTGGCGCAGGATTATCTGGGGGTGGACAAGACCTTTTACACCCCCACCGAACAAGGTCTGGAAATCAAGATCAAGGAACGCTTGGCCGGCTGGCGGAAGCAGATTGAACAAGCCAAAACTGGTAAGGTCGCTCCTTGAAAGGGCGAGAAGTGCTGTGGTGCTGCCAACTACAGCGCGTGAGTCAGCCCAATATCACCCCGCCATTTTCCAGAAATAATTCAACCACCTCGCCACGGATGCCTGAACCAGCACAACCCGACAATTCAATCAAAAGAAACATGAGCATACCTGTCCGCCAATAGTTCGGATATTTCAGCCGAATAATTTTTTTCATGAGCGACACCCTCCAAGCCTTATAATAATGACGCATGAAAGTATCACCGACACACAATCGAAGTTTGCGCGACTACATCAATGTTGCCATTGCGCAAGAAACTACCGCCTCCCAAGCCGTCCAGAATTTCCGAAAACGACTGGAAGCCGATTACGGGTTCCCCATCGTTTTTGAGCGACTCGGAGCCAACGCCTCTGCCGGCGGCACGGTTCGGCCTTACTGGGACCAACGCACCGATGTCCGCCACCACTCCATTGATCTGGAACGTTATGATAAGTGGGCCAGACCCCACAAGCTGGCCCATGAGCTGATGCACATCGCCCTGGAATGTGAGGCTCATGCCGCCGGCAAACGCCTGACCTGCTGCACATCGCCGCAGACCCCAACAAGGCTGTTATCCTTATGCGACCATCCCCCCAAACCGAATGACCTGCTGCTGATCAATCGGATTGCGAGCCACGCCAGAAACACGACGGTGGACCTGGTGGTGGAGGCCCGTTTGCAGCGCGAATTGCCCGCGATTGCCGCCGCCCAGTTTGTTGGCCTGCACTTGTTTGACAGCTCGAACCGAAGCACTCTGCAAGGCTGGCAGGTCTCGCCCATCCTGCGCCAGGCTCTGGAAGCGCTGGTGGCGTTTCATTCCCTGTTTGTGGACACCTGCTTTCCCCACCCGTCGCATGTCAATTTTGACCGGTTTCGCGACACGCCGGCGGGAGACTTGGCCGGGCAACTGTTTGCCGAGTTCAAAATCCGTTTTGACCGCGGATTGAAGCCCGGTGAACACTACGAGTTGATGAACCGCCACGTGGAAATCATCAGGTTGCCGGGCTTGCACAGCTGGTCGCCCGAACCGGCGTTCCGGCTATCTCAGCCCGCCCCCAGACTGTCAGCGGTTTTGAACGGTTTGGACATCGCGTGAAATTGGAACAGCTGTCGAAGGCTGAATAGTTCCCGTTCCCGCCGGCGATTTCGCGCATCCGCTGGTAATTGAAGCGATGTTTGCTCTGCTCGTTCTTCGCCGCCCACAGGACGGTTTCGGTGCTGTGGGTGAAGTAGCGGCAGCTCAAGTTCGGTGGCGGGTTGGGCTTTTCCCACGCGATGTCGTTGAGAATCTTGAAGCCAAGTTGTTGCAGGGCCAGGCCGATGGAAAAAATAACATGGTGTGTGCCGGTAACCCAAAGGGTGCCATCAGGTTTGAGCACACGCTGGCAGCGTCGCAGCCATTCCAGATTAAACTCGTGATTCAATTCAGGGCCGCGGGATTTATCCCAAGCGCCCTTGTCCACCTTTACCCGTTGTCCGCCCCGGCAGGAGGTGCCACCGTTGGAGAGAAAATACGGTGGGTCGGCAAAAACAGCATCGAAGCGCCCCTCGGGATAATTCGCCGCAATTCCGTCGAGAATCTCGAGGGAATTTCCCTGATAAATCCAGATGCCGCTGGTGGAGTCGTGACCGGCTTGAATCTGGGCGCGTTTTCGAGTTCCAGAAACAGCAAGTTTTCCAAGGGAGCCAAAGCCGGCGGACGATGTTGTCGGAATACAACATCGCAGTCTCGCTGGTTGGATAATCTCCCCGGTCATTTTAATTCACTAGAAGGGCCCAAACATTTCGGCCATCTGTCTGACGGCATGAACTCGCGGCAAGCCGTTGGTTGCCCTCAGCAACCAAGCGTCAAATCACTGTCCGATTTAAGCCCAAAAAAAATTCAGTTCAATTGCAGCCCGTTCTGCATGAGCGCGGCGTCGCAGCCGGGCACGTGATACCGCACCACCCGGCGTTTCCTGATGAACACCAGCAGGCCCGCTTCGGTCCAGGTTTGAATCGTGCGCAGACACACACCATAGCGCTGCGCCAGCACTTTCTTGGTGACGAAGAGCCGGTCGGCACCTAGAGCCGTTGGTTCAATTGAGTTCATACGGCTCCTTTCGATTCGAAGATTGCAGCAGCTGGCGGTCGCATTCCGCCGGGTTGTAATATTTTTTCAGCTTTCGCCCACAGCTGCGGATGAAGCCCTGCGCCTCCCACGCCTCCACGGTGCGGATACTGATCATGTAGCGGTCGGCCAGACCGGACTTGTCCAGCCCGTTGATTGCCTCCGTTGTATTTAATGGTTCATTCATAATTACGGCGGGCAAATTTCGCCCACCTTAACTCATTATAGGAACCTGCATATCCGTTTGCCGAAAAATCTTCAGCAAAGTTAATTGACCCAGAATGCATGGGGTCAAATCCTGAACCACTCCTCGGCGGTGTCGCGCGAAATCGCAGCTCTTGATTGGTAGTTTTTCTTGATCATCCGCGGGCTGGTGCCGGTCTCTTCCGCGACTTTGGCGATGTCATCGGTGAGAATCAGCCGGTAGGTGATATAGCTGTTGCGAAAAGCATTCCGCTTGTATTGCACGCCAGCTTTTTCAACCACCCGCCGCCAGGCGCGCGTGAGCGAATTGGCCGTCGGCCAATCCACCGATACCCGCTCGCGTTTGGATTCGGCGGGATAAGCTGCCAGACGCGTCTGGAGGTTGGGGAGCAGCGGCACCCTGCGGGCACAAATCTTACCCACGGCGTCGGGCACTTTCAGGCAGCCTTCCGGTTCCGCCACCATCACCCACCAAAGCCGTGTGACCTCCTCCGTGCGGGCACCGGAGAACGCCTTAATCTCAAGCGTCGGGCGAAGCGTGTCATCGGCTGCGGCCAGAATTTTCCGCAGTTCCTCCGGCGAATAAATGTCGAATGGCTGCAGCAAATCAATCGCCTGCTGCTCGGAGGTGATCTGGCTGCGGGCATCGCGGAAGTCCGTCGTGGTGGCAGCGGCATGGAGGATGCCATGCGGCAGGAAGCCTTTTTCCTGGGCAAAATTGTAGAACGCAATAACAGCTTTGCGGTGGTTGTTCTTGTTACGCGCACTGCCGCCCAAGCGGGCGAAATACGCATCCATCTCCGGGGTTTGAATCGCGCTGATCAGGCCGGGGAAGGTGTCGACGAAAGTGCCCACATAACGTTTCACGTCACGCAGGTGATAAATTCCCACGCCGCGTTTGGTGAGATGCTGGAGGTATTCAGCATACACGCTCTCGATCGTTGCGCCATGCCGGACACGCTGGCCATGGCTGTTGAAAAAATCCACCGCTTCCTCCAGCGTGCCGGTTTTGAGCCGCTGCTGAAGCTCGCCATATTTCCGGCACACCTCATCCACCTCCAGGCCAAGAGATTCACTTTTCATCTGGGCCAGGGTGTAGATGCGGCGATCCTTTTCGGTGAAGTAGAGGGCGCGAGAGCCGTCGCGATGCAGCCGTCCGGCAATTTCCTTGGCCAGCACCTTCGCCTTTTCCAGCGTATTGCGGCGCTGAAAAATCCGCCGGTTGCCTTCGTAATGCACGACCTGGAACGACTCGTAGGTTTTGGAATCCGGAACGCCGGCCGGCTGACTTGAATCAGTCGCTGCCGGCTTGGCTTCTGGCCTGACGGTAACGGGCGAAGCGTAAATGGAAATCGTCACCGATCCGACCGTGACGGTCGCAACCGGTTTTCGCTCGCAGGATGAAACACCAATCTCCATGGCTAGTTATATTGGGATTGGGTGTCGCCGCAACGAACCCGGGCGATATTTTTGAGAAAATAATTTCCAAACCCGCGCGAACGGGCAGGAAAAAGCACGACCGGGAAAGGTCGTCGACCACGAAGGAAATCAGCCGGCGGAAGGCGCCGAGCTGTGGCAAAACTGTTGCAAAAACCGGCTAACCTTACAAACCCATTGAAAACATTGGAGCGGGCGAAGGGAATCGAACCCTCGTTTCATAAAAAAGCGTGTAAATCCCAACAGGCTACTCTGGCGTTGGGTTTGACCCATTGATAAATTGGGAATTCAAGCCC
>CAIXPZ010000118.1 GCA_903921455.1 uncultured Verrucomicrobia subdivision 3 bacterium
AGGTTCCAGCGCTGGTCCGGCGCGATGGGCAGCAGGTAGCTGGCATTCAGCAGCACGAATTGCCGAGCGCTGAACTCCTGGAAAAAATAGCCGGGCAGCGACAGCGGATATTCCGCGACAAGCGGGAGAAATCCGCCGAGGCGATACGCGCTGAAACGGTCGGCGTTCACGCTCGTGCCGGCAATGAGTCGCCCGAAAAAATTCTGTTTGCTCTCCGGCAGCGTGTAAGACAACGCTGCCGCGCTCCAGAACAGATGCGAGAAAGGTTCGACTTCGCGGTCATGGTTGACGCCAAAATTGCTGGGGTTGGCGCGGAACTGGCCTTCATACCAGACGGAAAGTTCCATGGCGAGGGCAGGAAAGAGTGTCGGCTCGATGCCGCCCCAGCGCAGGCCGGTGCGCACGCTGAAAGTCGTGTCGTCGTCGGGCACGAGAAAATTGGCGGCGGTGTCGTCGTTGCGATTGAAGACGGAATAATGCGCTGCGCCGTGCAGCACAAAATTCAGCGGAATCTGGTCGTCGGGATTGAACAGGTGATAAATGCTGGCGGAAAGCTCGCCGCCGTGTCCGTCGAACGAATGCTGCTTTAAGTATTTGCCGCCGGCCATTTCGTTGTAGCTGTCGGCAAAACCGCCGCCGGCCGCGCCGATGGCAAAATCCGTCTGCGGCCCCAGCCCGTGAACAAAGCCCAATTCCGAATCCAGATAAACCGGCGCGAGCGCGAGCCGCAGAGTGATGTTGGTGCGCAGGAATCCCGGCTGGTTGTGGTAATAAAACGCGTAGGCTGCCACCGGTGCCTGGCCTTCCAGCGGCTGGTTGTAGCCGAGTTGGATGAGATCGCGCTTGACCGGGTCAATCTGCGCCGAAGCGACGAGCGGGAGCATCAGCGCCAGCCAGCACCAGCCTTTTCCGATTGTCCGCATGGCGATGTCATAAAGCAATCGCCACGCGGCGGCAAGCGTGTTTGCGCCATACTTTCTGGACACGCGCATATTTTTTCGGCTTACTGTTGCGAATTTAATTTCGCCGAATGTCATCACTCAACGCTGAAAAACTCGCCCAGGCCAAGTCGCTCGGATTTTCCGACCGGCAGATCGCCAACCTTGTCGGTCAGACCGAGGACGAAATCCGCGCGTGGCGCAGAAAGATCGGCCTCGTGCCGAGCTACCGGCTCGTGGACACCTGCGCCGCCGAGTTCGAGGCTTACACGCCGTATTATTATTCCACCTACGACCGCGGCGACGACGAGGTGAAAGGCAACGTGGCCAAGAAGGTGATGATTCTCGGCGGCGGCCCGAACCGCATCGGCCAGGGCATCGAATTTGATTACTGCTGTGTCCACGCTGCGTTTGCGCTCAAGGCGGACGGGTTTGAAACCATCATGGTGAATTCGAATCCGGAAACGGTTTCCACGGATTACGACACGAGCGATAAACTGTTTTTTGAACCGCTCACGCTGGAAGATGTGCTGCATATTTACGAACGGGAAAAATGCTGGGGCGCCATCGCGCAGTTCGGCGGGCAGACGCCGCTGAACCTCGCGCTCGGTTTGCAGAAGAATGGCGTGAACATCATCGGCACGTCACCGCAGAGCATCGAGATCGCGGAAGACCGGAAGATGTTCGCGGCGATGCTGCACAAGCTGAACATTCCCCAGCCGCCGAACGGCCTCGCGACCAACGGCGAAGAGGCGCTCGTCATCGCCAAGCGTTTGACGTATCCCGTGCTGGTGCGCCCGAGCTTCGTGCTCGGCGGCCGCGCGATGCAGATTGTTTATTCCGACGCCGAGCTGTCGCATTACATGAAGTTCGCCGTCGAAGCCTCGCCGGAACGCCCGGTGCTGGTGGACAAATTTCTCGAAGACGCGACGGAAGTTGATGTGGACTGCATCGCGGATGTTGGTTTGCCATGTAACGAGAAAACGGGCGGCACGATTGTCATCGGCGGAATGCTGGAGCACATCGAATTTGCCGGCG
>CAIXPZ010000119.1 GCA_903921455.1 uncultured Verrucomicrobia subdivision 3 bacterium
AAACAGTCCAGGTTGAACTTCTCGTTCGGCGAATGCGCATTGTCATCCGGCAAGCCGATGCCGAGCAGCAGCGTGTCGGCCCCCAGAACTTTTTTGAATTCATTCACGATCGGAATGGAGCCGCCCTCGCGCATGAGAATCGGCTTGGTGCCAAAGGCTTTTTCCAGGGCGCGCAGCGCCGCTTGCGCCGGCCGGCTCGTCGGGGAAACCAGATACGCCTCCGCGCCATGGCCGGCCGCGATTTCCAGCCGCACCGTCGGCGGACAATGTTTCTTCAGCCACGCGCAGACCGTTTTGCGGACGTGCGCCGGCTTTTGGTTGGGCACGAGGCGGCACGTGATCTTCGCCCGCGCCCATGCCGGCACGATGGTCTTGCTGCCTTCGCCCTGGTAGCCGCTGGTGAGGCCGTTGATTTCAAACGTCGGGCGCGAACTGCGCTGCTCCGTCGCGCTGAAGCCGCGTTCGCCGAACAGCTGGGGGGCGCCGAGCAGTTTCTTCAGGCCGGCGTCGGCGAGCGGATAGCGTTTGATTTGTTCGCGCTCATACTTGGAAAGCGGGGCCACGCCGGCGTAGAAGCCGGGGATGGTCACGCGGCCTTGATCGTCGCGGACTTTCGCGAGCAGTTGCGCCAGCGCCATGGCCGGATTTTCCACCGCCCCGCCGAAGATGCCTGAATGCAAATCCCGCGCCGGGCCGTGCAGGGTGATTTCAAACGCGATGATGCCGCGCAGGGCGTAGGTGAGCGCCGGATGCCGGGGCGCGGGCATGCCCGTGTCGGAGACCACAATGGTGTCGCACGCGAGCTCCTGGCGATGCTGCTTGAGAAAGCCGGAGAGGCTCTTGCTGCCGACCTCTTCCTCGCCTTCAATGACAAACGTCAGGTCGCAGGGCAGGGGCGTGCCCGTTTTCAGGTAGGCTTCCACCGCTTTCAGGTGCGCAAAATTCTGGCCCTTGTTGTCGGTGCTGCCGCGGGCGAAAAGATTGCGTCCCGCCTGGCGCGGTTCAAACGGCGGCGTGGTCCAAAGTTCCAGCGGTTCCGGCGGCTGCACGTCGTAGTGGCCGTAGACCATGAAATGCGGCTTGGTGGAACCTTTCGCTCGTTTCGTTTTGGCGACGACGATCGGGTGGCCCGCCGTCGCGCACAGGCGGGCTTCCAGGCCGATTTGCTGGCAATGCTGCACCAGCCACTGGGCGCAGGCGTGCAGATCCTGCTTGTGCTGTGGCTGGGCGGAGACGCTGGCGAAGCGCAGGTAATCGCCCAGTTCGGCGACAAAGCGTTTCTGATGTTGTTTGAGGTAGTTAAGCACCGGTTTCATGTCCCTAGCTAACCGCCTCGCGCCCCGTTTGCCAAGCAGAACTCGTGAACTTTTAAGCTCTCCCGGATGTCACTTCTTCACATATCCGTTGGCGCGGAACCAGGCGACGGCATCCGCGAACGCCTGTGCCGGCGGCGTTTGGGGCAGGCCGAGTTCCCAGATCGCTTTGCTGGGGTCGAACCACATTTTGTGTTTGGCCATGCGCACGCCGGCCATCGGCGCCCGCGGCGGTTTGCCGGTGAAGAAGGCGATGTATTCGCTGATTTCGGCAGCCCGGACCGCCAGCCAGTAGGGGATTTTTGTCTTGGGTGCGGGTCGGCCGGTGATTTTTTCCAGCGTGGCGAGCGTTTGTTCCATCGTCCAGTTGCCTTCCTTGTTTCCCAGGATATAGCGCTCGCCAAACCGGCCTTTTTCCGCCGCGAGAATGTGGCCGACCGCCACGTCGCGGACGTGCACCCAGTTCAGTCCCGTCTCCAGATACGCCGGCAGCCGTCCGTTTAAGTAATCAACAATAATTTTTCCCGTCGGGGTCGGCTTCACGTCTCCCGGTCCGATCGGCGCGGAGGGATTGACGATCACGACGGGCAGTCCGTCTTTGTGAAAGTATTTAAACGCCACCGCTTCCGCCTGAAACTTGGACCGTTTGTAATCATTGGACATCTGCGCCTCGGTCGCGATATCGAACTCGCTGGTGGGGGTGATCCGGCCATTGACCGGCTTGGGCACGCCAATGCAGCCCACGGTGCTCGTGTAGACGATTTTCCGGCAGCCGACTTTGCCGGCGGCTTCCAGCACGTTGCGCGTCCCCTCGACGTTGATTTCATACATCGGCTTGTAATCGCGCATCCAGAGCTGATAGCTCGCGGCGACGTGGAAGCACCAGTCGCAGCCTTCCAATTCCCGCTTCAACAGCGGGCGGTCAAGGATGTCGCCGGTCACCTTTTGGTAGGATAGCCCCTGCAAGCCTCGCTCGTCCGCGCCCGGCCGCAACAGCGCCTTGACCCGATGACCGCGGGCAATGAGCTCCTGAACCAGATTGGAACCGATGAAGCCGGAGGCCCCGGTGACAAAACATTTCATAATGGCAAAACCGTCTGCCCCAATCTAATAACTTTGGCTGGGAAAATTCCATCAAATAATCCGGCCCGCGCTCTTTCTCTCTTCCGTTGCATGGGTGATGACCGACATAAATCGATCCTGGCGCGGATGTCCGTCTGGAAAATGGGCCCGTCCGGCACGGACCCGCTTGACTTAAACCGTTGAGTCATGGAAATTCCTGTCGTCGTATGCCGGCCAAAAGCAATTCCAGCAAAAAATTATCCGCCGCTGAACAGCGTGAACTCGATGTCAAAATCCAGTTCATCGAGGGGTTGATTCGCCGCGACCCTGATTATGTGGATGCGCTCCAGTTGCTCGGCGACCACTACACCCAGCGCGGTCGTATTACCGAGGGCCTGCAGGTGGACGAGCGGCTCGCGCGGCTTGAGCCGCAGAACCCGCTGGTTTTTTACAATCTCGCGTGCAGCTATTCCCTCGCCGGGGATTTGGACCGTGCCCTCCACACCCTCGAGCAGGCGATCGCGCTGGGTTATCGCGATTTTAAGTGGCTCGCCAAGGATCCTGATCTGAAAAAACTTCGCGCTTACCCGCTGTTTTTGGAACTGAAGGAAAAAATCCGTCGGTTGAAAAATCCAGACCGTTGATCTTCCGGCGATGGGGTGATTATTTTTCTTTTTCAATAGACTGCCGTTAAGTCTCGTTTATAAGAAGCCAACGCACAGATTGGCGGTGGTTTCTAATTATTTATTGTCCGCGTCGCCTGCCGGCGGCTAGGTATCTGCTATGGTCTTTAGATAATGCGCCCACATCCGGCGGTCGTGCCCCAACGCTCTGTTTTCAAATGATTCGCTCCTGTTATCTCGCATGGTTAGGTAATGGCACGCTGATGACGGACCGCGATCGCCGGAACCCACCTGCTTTATCTTTCATTCATTGACCGCCCGATAAATACTGTGGCCGTGAAGCGCGGCCGACGATTTATCAATGCCTATCCGCATCCCGCCCATGGGTTGCTGGACGTGTTGCGCTGGCAACTCGGCTGGGGGAAAATTGAGCAGCCTTATGCTGCATCCGCATCCCTGCCGTCCTCCTTGCCGCCGGCGGCGGCTGTGGGCGACTTGTCGGCGCCCGCTGCCGGTTTGGTTCAGTTGACCTGGATCGGCCACTCCACGTTTCTGATTCAGCATCGTGGTCGCAATATCCTGACGGATCCAATTTTTGGAAATTGCCAGCCGCTGCCCTTGGCCAGGCTCCGGCGGGTTGCTCCGCCGGGCGTGCCGTTGGCGGCCTTGCCGGACATTCACGATGTCCTCATCAGTCATGGTCATTACGACCACTTGGATGCATCTGCCATACGGGCGCTCGGTGCGGCGCCGCACTACTGGCTGCCGGGCGGATTGTCGCCATGGTTTCAGCGCCGGGGCATCGCGCGTTGCCGTGAACTGGCCTGGGGCCACTCCGCGTCGCTGGCGGCGGATCTGGACATTCATTGCGTGCCCGCCCAGCACTTTGCCGCCCGCACCCCTTTCGACCGGAATCGCACGCATTGGTGCGGCTGGGTGTTGCGCAGCGCGGCGCGGACGATCTATTTCGCCGGCGATACGGGCTATTGTCCGGCGTTCCGGGAGATCGGCGAACGCTTCGGCGGCGTTGATCTCGCGCTGATTCCCATCGGCGCTTACCGCCCGCGCTGGCTCATGCAGCCCATGCATGTTGACCCCTATGAGGCGGTGCAAATCCATCTGGATGTCCGGTCCCGGCAGTCGGTGGCCTGCCATTGGGGCACCTTCCGCCTCACCGACGAGCCGCTCGCTGAACCGCCGGCCGTGCTGCGGCGGGCCTTGGCGGAGCGCGGAGTGCCGCTGGCACAATTCCGCACCCTGCGATTCGGGGAGACCATCGTCATCTGATTCGCCCTGCCGTTCGCCCGGCCTTCGGGGCCCTGGGAATGATTAAGAATCTTTCACATTTAATTCATGGTGACTTCATGGTGATGTGGTCTCATGGTCGCATGAAATTATTCAAGGTCCTTTTACTATCGGCCACGTTCGCCGGGCTGGCGGCCACCGTTGGGGCGGCCCCGCTGGCAGTGGATTACCATCAGAGCAAGATCGATGTGGCCGTCACCGCCACCGTTGATTCCTTTGTCGGCCATCTGGAAAAATACGAGGCCACCGTGGATTGCGCCGCCGTGACCAATCTCCCGACCAAGGCCGGGGTGAGTTTTAATTTTTCAGATCTGAAGACTGGTAATACCGACCGTGATGCGGAAATGCTCAAATGGCTGGAATATTCCGCCAACCCCAAGGCGGCTTTTGCGCTCACCGGCTGGTCGCAAAGCGGCGCCACGAATCTGGCCGTGGGCGAACTCACCATCCACGGCGTCAAGAAATCCATTCAAATGCCCGCCGTCGCCAAAAACACGAACGGCACTTGGGATATCACCGGCGAAGCCAATTTCGATTATCGCGATTTTAACCTGCCCAAAATCCGCAAGATGCTGCTTTTGGTGGTGGACCCGCATTTGAAGGTGACGTTTCACCTGGTCGGCAAATGTTCCGCCGTCCAATAACTCAATCAGCCTGACGATATGTTTTCCGCCGCATCAAACCGTGCTGCCATCCGGGCAAAACTGCTGGAGGCGTTTCGTTCCAGCCTGCCGCTGGCGGCGGAAACTGAACCGCATCTGCGCGGCGCGTTGACGCAGACGTTGTCGCATCCCGGCAGTATGGTGCGCGCCCAGTTGGTTTACGATATGGCCGGCGCTTACGGGTTGGCCGGAGAACGCTCTCAAAACCTGGCGGTGGCGGTGGAATATTTTCACACCGCGTCATTGTTGTTTGATGATCTCCCCTGCATGGATGACGCCGCCCAGCGCCGCGGCGAGCCGTGTGTCCATCGTTCCCATGGCGAGGCCGCCGCCGTGCTGGCCGCGCTGGGCTTGGTGAATCGCGCCTACGCCTTGCTCTGGCGCGGTCTGGCCGGTTCGACTCCCGCACAACAATCGGCCGCTCACGACTATGTCGAAAAATGTCTCGGCGTCGAAGGCGTGTTGAATGGCCAGAGCCAGGACTTGCATTATGCCAGCCGCACCGGCAGCCGTCCGTCGCCCCAGCAGATCGCCACCGGCAAAACGGTTTCGCTCATCCAGCTGTCGCTGGTGTTGCCGGCGTTGCTGGGGGGGGGGGATCCGGCGGAGGTGAAATTGCTGGAACGGCTCGCCGCCTTTTGGGGCCTGAGCTATCAGGCGCTCGACGATCTCAAGGACATCTTCCAGGCCGCCGGTCAGACCGGCAAGACCACCGCCCGCGACGCTTCGTTGAACCGCCCGAATCTCGCGCTCGCGGTCGGCGTGCCGAATGCCTTCCGCCGCCTCGAACGGCTCATGCGCTTGAGCGATTGCACGCTCGCGCGGCTGGTGGAACGCCTGCCATCCCTGGTTTTTCTGACCGAACTGCGCGGGCGTTTCCGCGACGAACTGGCCGGCTTTCAGCATTCCCAACCCGCCCTCGCCTGATGCTTTTTCTAAAACTGATCCTGACGAACCTGCTGCGTCATCGCGTCCGCACGTTAATCGGCATCGCCGGCATCGCTTTCAGCGTGGCCGCGATGCTCACCGTCGTCACCATCTTGCAGGGCGCGATCGGGATGTTTGAGCGCATTCTTTCGAACGACAGCGAATTCATCGTCTTCGAGCGGAATGTTTCTGATTTGTTTTTCAGCAATGTCCCCGCCGGCGCCGTGACTCAAATCGCGTCGTGGGCCATGGTGTCGCACGCGCATCCGGTGTTGTTTGGAATCGTGTCCAGTCCCGACCATCCCATCATCACCTGCTTCGGCGTGAGCGCCGCCGACGCGCGCATCCACGAGGCCGAATGGCTGGCGGGCCATCGCGATGATTTTGCCAAAAACCCGCGCGGGGTGGCGCTCGGCGAGCGGGCCGCGGAATTTCTCCACGCCAAAATCGGCAGCGAGGTTCCCATCGGCCGCGAAACCTTTCCCGTCGTTGGTATTTTGAAAACCGCGAACGGGTTTGAAGGCGGCGGGGTGTTCATGCCGCTCGCGGCCGCGCAGCAGTTCTTTCACAAGGAGGGCGTTTCCTCCGTCGCTACCGTGAAGTTGAAAAACAAGGAGGACAAAGCCGCCTTCAAAAGCGCCGTGGAGGAAAAATATCCCAATCTCATCGCCCTCGAAAACGAGGAGTTCAGCCGCTCGTATTCGCAGTTTAAAATCCTCAAGGCGACCGCGTGGGCGGTGGGCTGCTGCGGGCTGATTCTCGGTGGCCTGGGCGTGGCGAACACGATGATCATGTCGGTGTTCACGCGCATCCGCGAGATTGCCATCCTGCGCGTGAACGGCTTCTCCGGCGTGCAGATCGCCGTCATCATCTTTGGCGAATCCGCGCTCGTCTCCGCTGCCGGCGCGCTGGCGGGGTTGTTGATCGGCGGCGGCGTCATTGCGGCCCTGCAATTTGTGCCGATGCTCCACGGTTACATTGATGGCCATATCCAGCCGGTGGTGGTGCTCGCCGTCGTGGTGCTCGCCGGTCTCACCGGCATTGCCGGTGCGTTATATCCGGCGATTTATGCCATCCGCATCCGGGCCGTGGAGGCGTTGCGCTTTGAATGACGCTTTGGATGATTTTTCATGAGCTACCGACCTGCCTCTAACGACCTGGTTCTGCGCGCTGCCGGCGTCTGGAAAAGTTATGATAACCAGATGGTCACGGTTTTGAACGGTGTGGATTTTCACGCGGCCGCCGGCGAGACCATTGCCCTTTGCGGCCCCTCCGGCTGTGGCAAGAGTACGTTGCTTCACCTGCTCGGCGGCCTCGACGAGCCGGATCGTGGGGAGGTGTTTGTGAATGGCGTGCCGCTGAAAAGCAACGCCGATGACTTGCGGCTGCTGCGTCACGAAGTGGGCTTTGTCTTTCAGCTCCATCATTTGATTCCCGACCTTTCGTTGGCGGAGAACTGTCTGATTCCCACCGTCGCCGCCGGCGTCAGCCGGGGCGAGGCGCGGAAGCGATTGGAACATCTCGCCGGGAAAACCGGTCTCGCGCACCGGCTGAATCATCGCATTCAAAAGCTTTCCGGCGGCGAACGCCAGCGCACCGCCCTCTGTCGCGCGCTGATGAACCAGCCGCGCATTTTGCTCGCGGACGAGCCCACCGGCGCGCTCGACGAGCGCACGCGCAGTCAGGTGTTTCAGCTCTTGCTGGACCTCGTCGCCACCGAAGGCGTCACGCTCGTCATGGCGACGCATGATCGCGCGCTGGCCGAACTCTGCCAGCGCACCGTTGTGATGAAGGACGGCAAGGTGTATGAGTCCTGATCCCGGCCCGTCTCAATCGGATGTGTTGGGACCCGCCGCCTGGCACAGTCTCGCCTGGTTGCTAATCGCGAACGGCGTCGGCTTGTTGCTGGCCACCTTGTTGTTGTTTCCCGCCCTCAACGCCTCCCTGGGTGAATGGACTTATGGTCGCTGGATGCCGGTGCATCTGAATCTCCAGCTTTACGGCTGGTGCAGCCTGCCGCTCGTGGCCTGGCTGCTGAACGTCTATCGCGTGGACGCATCGCCCGCCGCGCGCTGGAGCCGCTCGGCGCTGTGGGCGTGGTCGGCGGCGCTGGCGTTTGGCGCGTGTTCATGGCTGACCGGCCACACCGGCGGAAAATTGTTTCTCGACTGGCAAGGCTTCGCTCGCGTGCTGTTCCCCCTGGCGTCGTTCGCCCTCTGGCTCGTGCTGGCGGGGGCGCTGCGTTCCGAATGGCGTTCCGGCCGGAATCGTTCACGGGGCGAGCGGCTTGCCAAGCTGTTCGGACTGCTGGTGCTGCTGTCGGTGCCCGCCACGCTTTACTGGGCTGCCGATCCGAAAATTTATCCGCCGGTCAATCCCGACACCGGCGGGCCCACCGGCGCGAGCCTCCTCGAATCCACGCTGGGCATCGTCAGCGTCCTGCTGTTGCTGCCCTACGGTTGCGGCCGTCAACTGCGGGGCGGAAACCATTTTCTCTTCGCGGCCTGGGGGCTTTTCGCTTTTGAAATCGCCTTGAGTTTGTCGCTCGGACGCGGCAATGCCAGCCACCGGCTGCCGCTGCAATTTCTCGGGTTGGGGAGTCTGCTGCCGTGGATCGTCCTGCTGCCGCTCTATTTCAAATCGTTCCACTGGCCTGCCAGTGCCAGCCTGTGGCTGAACGCGCTGCTGTTTTGGTGGGGTGTTTTACTGGCGAGTGCGTGGACCATTTTTCTGCCGGGCCTGCTGGACCGGTTTAAATTTACCGACGGCCTCGTCGGCCATTCGCACCTGGCGATGGCGGGATTTGTTTCAAGCATGAACATCTTTTTGCTGGTTAATTTGCTCGGTGAAAAAAGGCGGGTCTTTGATTCGCGTTGGGCGTTCGCTGCCTGGCATGGCGGCGCGCTGGGCTACCTTGCCGCGATGTTTTTCGCCGGCTTGATTGAGGGACGCAATCCGGCGTTCAGCTTCGTTCCCGGCGCAATGCGCGATGGTATTTACCTGTTCCGGTTCGTTTGTGGTGCGTTGATGACGGCCGCCGCGCTGCATTGGTTCTGGCGTGCGACCCGGTTGAACCAGACTGTCCGGCCGGCGGAAAACTCACCATGAAATCCTTTTCTCCATCGCGTTGGTTACCGCTATTTCAATGGCTCGCCGGTTCTTGCGACACCGCCACCGGCGTCCTGCTGGTGATCGCGCCGGTGTGGACGCTGAAACTGATGGGCGTGCAGGTGCTGCCGCAGCCGCTCGCATTCGCATCGTTCGTCGGGGTGTTCGTGCTGGGTGTCGGTTTGGCCTATTTGTCCATCGCCCAGCTGCCGCTGAATGCCGGGACCGCGCTCCGCTGGCAAACCGTCTGGAGCCTCACCGCGTTGATCCGCTCCTTGGTCGCCGGCTTCCTGCTATGGCAGATTCTCGTGGGCCGGATGGAAAAAGCGTGGCTTGCGGTCGCCGCCACCGACGGGGCGCTGGCGATTTTCCAATGGATCGGACTTAAATCCGGCTGGCTGGAGTTCACCGATTAGGCCATGCGTTCTCCCGCTGAAATAATGAAGTGGCTGGCTGGCTGGCAGGGCATCGGCCTGATTGCCATCACCTACATATATTTTCTCATCTTTGCCCAGTTCGGTTTTTTGCAGTGTCTCGCGGAACTCGGCATCAGTGGCGATCACCTCAAAGCCATCATGGGGGCCATGGCCGTGGGGGGCATTGCGGCCAGTCTGTTGACGCCGCGGCTCGAAAATTTCCACGAACCCGCCCGGCGCTTGCAATTGGCCTTCGCCGGCTGCGCCGCTGGCGCGTTGCTGACGTTGCTGCCGCTGAATCTGTTCGGGGCGCTCGCGGTTTCCGGCTTGATTGGCGCCGCGTTGGGCGTCTTGACGGTGACCCTTGTGACGCATCTAAAATTGTGGCTGGGTCCGGGCCAGCCGCTGCTGAAAGTCGGTGCGGGCGTCGGGCTCGCGTATTTTATCTGCAACTATCCGGCGCTGTTTGGGGCGTCACCAGCGGTTATGGCCATGGTTTCTGCCGGGTTGTGCGTGGTTGGAATCGTCATGGCTGTTTTTACCACCAGCCAATCCGAAACTTCCATTGCGGCCGGCAAACCTGCTCCGTTCCTGCTGGCGTTGGCCTGTTTCACCGCGTTGGTGTGGCTGGATTCGGCGGCGTTCTTCATCATCCAAAACACGCCGGCGCTGAAGGCGGGCACGTGGGAAGGCTCGCGCCGGCTCTGGCAAAATGGTGGCGTCCACTTCATCGCCGCGCTCGTCAGTGCGCTGTTGCTCAACCGCCGCGGACTGGCTTTCACGCTGGCGTCGGCGATCACGTTTCTGGGCGGCGCGTGTCTGTTGCTGGCGGAACCGGGCCGCGCGGCGCTGGCGTCGGTCGCCTATCCCGTCGGGGTGTCGCTCTATTCGGTCGCCTTGGTGGCGTATCCGGCGTTGCTGGCAAACCAAGCCTCGACGACGGCTCGCGCCCGGCTTGCGGGTTGGTTGTATGCGGTGGCGGGCTGGATTGGTTCGGGCTTGGGCATCGGTATGGGCCAGAATCTGGGCCACATTCCGTCGTGGTTCGTGTTTGCCGCCGCGCTGCTGTTTTTTGCGCCGGTCTTTTGGAAAGTGCTTCGCCACCGTCCGCGCGAATTAGTGATGCTTGGTGTTTTATTCGGCGGCGCGTTTGTTTTGTTCAAAGTTATTGCGCCGGGGACTGGGGCGGAAGCGTCAGCGTCGCTCGTGGAGAAGGGGCGCCGGGTGTATCTCGCGGAAGGGTGTATTCATTGCCACTCGCAATATGTGCGGCCGGGCTCGCCGGATGAAATGATGTGGGGCACACCTACCGATGTGAACGCCAGCCGCGCCGAAGCGCCGCCGTTGATCGGGAATCGCCGGCAAGGGCCGGATCTGGCCACGGTGGGCAACCGCCGCTCGGCGCTGTGGCTGAAGGCGCACTTCCTTTCGCCGGGCATGGTGAGCTATCGTTCGCCGATGCCGGCCTATGCGCATCTGTTTGCCGATGAGCGCGGGGAGGCGCTGCTGGCCTATGTGCAAAGTTTGGGCGCGACCAATCTCGCGGAGCGGCTGGTGGAGCAGGGGACTTGGCATTTGCCTGACCCGTTGAATGCGGGCCATCTCGATGGTGCTAGGCTTGCGGAGCGGTATTGTCTGACGTGTCATTCGGCTGCCGGGGCGATGCGGCAGACCTGGGGCAAGTCGTTCCGGCGACTGCCGCCGGATTTTGAGGGCGGACCTTTTGCCTATGCACCGGCGGCGGCTGATGTAAAATGGCGGCGGGATCGGATGGCTCAAATCATCAAGTTCGGCCTGCCGGGAACGGACATGCCGGGCCACGAGTATCTGCCGGATGCCGAAATAGCGGCGCTGGCCGGATATATCGCCGCGCTATCCGCCCCGAAATGACCATGAAAATTCTACTGGTGGAAGATGACCGCAAAATCGGCCAGTTCGTGAAGAAGGGGCTGGAGGAAGTGTCGTATGCCGCCGTGTGGGTGAAGACGGCGGCGGAGGCGCGGGCGATGGTCGCGCAGGATCTCTTTGACATCATCATTCTGGATATCGGCCTGCCTGACGGCAACGGCCTCGAATTGCTCACCGGCTGGCGCGAGCAAAAGCTCGCCACCCAGGTGCTCATTCTGAGCGCGCGGCACGAGGTGGATGACAAGATTGCCGGGTTGAATCTCGGGGCGGATGATTACCTGACCAAGCCGTTCAGCTTCGGCGAATTGCTGGCGCGGCTGCGCTCCTTGGTGCGCCGGCATGCGGGCCAGAAAAAAACCGTGCTCGAACATCGCGGCGTCCGGCTCGATTTGTTGACGCGGGAAATCACCTTCGACGATGGGCCGGTGGCCTTGACCCAGCGGGAGTTTGCCCTGCTGGAATTGTTTCTGCACAACCCCGGCCGCGTGCTGACGCGCACGCAGATCGCGGAAAAAATCTGGGATTGCCACTTCGACATGGAGACGAATCTGGTGGATGTCTATGTCGCCAAGCTGCGCGGCAAACTGCGCCGCGCCAATGAGACGGAATCGCTGATCCAAAGCGTGCGCGGGGTGGGCTACAAGCTGCTATGATTCCGCTGCGCACCTCGCACATCGCGTTTTATGCCGCCATCGTCACACTGACGTTCACGGTCGCCGTGGGCATCGGCTTCTGGTTCATCCGCGCGGAGATGCTAGCTGGGAATGATTTTTTATTGGATGCCGAGAGCGAGGAAATCCTGGCGCGCGTCAAGCCGCTCACGCCGCCGGTTGATGCGGCGGTGCTGGAGACCGCGCTCAAGGAGCACATCCAGAACGACGAGGCGCTTTTTTACTTTCAGGTGCATTCCGCCGCCGGCACCGTGATCTATGATTCCCCCAATCTCGGCCGGCAGCGGCTGCCCGACCTCACGGGCGGCGCGGACAAGCGCACGAAGACCTTTCCGTCGCTCGGGCTGATGCGCGTGGCGGAATATCACACGCCGACGCTGCATCTGCAGATTGCCATGTCCCTGCGGAATTTCGAGAGTGTGAACGGCGTTTTCATCCGCGTTTTCTGGCTGGGCATCCCCATCATCGCCGGTCTGAGTCTGGCCTTTGGTCTCGTGTTGCAGAATCTCACCCTCCGTCCGATCCGGCTGATGCAGGCCACCGCCCGGCGCATCACGGCCAACAATCTCAACGAGCGCATCCCGGTGCCGCCCCGGGCGGGCGAAATGACCGCGCTGGCCAAGTTGCTGAACGAGATGATGGACCGGTTGGAAAAATCCTTCACCCAGGTGAAGCGCTTCACGGCGGACACCTCCCATGAATTGATGACGCCGCTGTCCGTCATCCGCCTGCATTCCGAGCGGTTGCTCAACGACTCGGATTTGCCGGTCAAATACCGGCATTCGGTGGAGGAGCAATTGCAGGCGACTATCTATCTCACTGAGACGCTGGAACGGCTGTTGACCCTCGCCAAGGCGGACTCCAGCGTGCTGCCGCTCAAGCTCCAGACCAGCCTGACCAGCGATTACATCAATCAATTTACCGAAGATGCGAAACTGCTCGCCGAGAGCCGGGGATTGAAGCTGGTCGTCGCCCAGAATGATGCCGGCACGGCGGCCTTCGACCACGGCTGGATTCGGCAGGTGCTGTTCAATCTCCTTTCCAATGCGATGCGCCACAGCCCGGCCAACGGCGTGATCACCTGTTACTCCCAATGCGCCGGGGAACATTGGACCGTCGCCGTCTGGGACGAAGGGGGCGGCGTGCCGCCGGACCGGCTGGGGGACATCTTCGAGCGCTTTGTGCAGATCAACCCGCGTTCCGAACCGGGCACCGGGGCCGGCCTCGGCCTGGCCATCTGCAAAAGCATCATCGAACTGCACCGCGGACAGATCTCCGCCCGCCTCCGGACCGATCGCTCCGGATTGATTGTCCAATTTGCCCTGCCGCTGAATCGGGGCTAGTCGCGCTGAATCGCCAATCGCATAATCCGGCCGGCCCGGTGTTGGACAACGCCGCTTCACGGATAATCTGACTGGCGGCATCGCGGCCGCGACGTGATGCTGCCGATCACTGGGATTCAGGCCGAGGGTGAGCCCTCGGCGAAGGTTTCTCCCTCTCCGTGGGGAGAGGGCCGGGGTGAGGGAGGACTTCCAACCCATTTGGTTTTGCCGCCCGCAAAAACCGATCCCTACCCACCGACCACCTGGATCGCTCATCCCGTGGCCGGAAGCGCGGGTTCCCGCCCCTCCGCCGTGTTTAAGTAACCGTTCATCGCTGGCTGGCTCGCGCTCAAGCCCCGTCTTGGTTCGTCCCAACGGGACCACCCGACAATAGCCCGGCGTTTGAACGCCGGGTGTGCCGTCCGGAAATGCCTCGCCCAGCAGGACATGCGATAAATATTAAATCTGCATCTGGAAAATTTTGAAAAGACCGTGGAATCATTGTTAAATTAGGGCAAATTTCGCATTTGTGCCCTGCGTCTCTAATTCCCTCAAATGAGCTACAATGGGGTGTAAAAAACCAATTCCGGCAACCGCTGGCACCTGTAGTTCCTATTAAACACTAGCTGATATTCAATTATTTCATGTCGGGTTTTACTCCAGAACGGCTCCCTGTCAATTAACGCCTGGTTATGAATATTTCTTTAAAAAAATTACGGACAGCTTTTACGCTGATTGAACTGCTGGTGGTCATCGCCATCATTGCCATTCTGGCGGCGATGCTTTTGCCGGCGCTCTCCAAGGCCAAGGAGAAGGCCCAAAGCATCAAATGCTTAAGCAATATGAAGCAGCTCCAACTATGCTGGATCATGTATGCGGGGGATAATAATGATCAGCTGGTGCCAAATTGGGTGCTGATTACCGCCTCTTCCCCTCCGGAAGCCTGGGTGGGTGGCAATATGAAAATTATGCCGGATGCCACCAATGTTACGTTGATTCAGAACAGCCGGTTGTATGCCTACAATTCATCCCCCGGCATTTATCAGTGTCCATCGGTCAAAACGCCTACACCCGCCGGGGCTAATATAAGCCCCATCCGTTCGGTTTCGCTGAATGCCCGAATGGGAGCAGCCATTGCCGGCGACACCAGCGCAGCGGGACCCTTGAACACATTTACGGTCAGCGGCGCTTACCCGGTTTTCAAAAAACAATCGCAAATACACAGTCCTAGTCCGACCGAGGCACTCACGTTCATTGATGAAAGTTCTTGGACCATTGATGACGGGATATTTTTTCTGGATATGTCCACAACCAGCTGGAACAACTCTCCCACCGTTCGCCACGGCAAAGCCTGCGTCATGTCCTTCGCCGATGGCCATTCGGAGCGTTGGGGGTGGAAGTCATTGAATACGGAGCAATCCGGCGGAGCGAGCGTCAGTAATCCCGGGACGATTACGGATTTGGTCAGGTTGCAAAAAGCCATTTATGTTCCCTGAAACCGAGCGATGCGAGGCCTCGGAAATAATTCAAATTAATTTGTCGGCTTTCCCATGGGAATAGCTCCTTGCTTTTCTGAACCACAAAATTTGAACAAACGAGAACAAACAGAATGTCGTCATGCTCCATTCATCTGAAGTCATAAACTCAACAAGTGCTGCTGCAACCGTAATATAACCGAAACTATTCCATTGATATGAAAACTAAAAACAAAGCGATTAAAATAGTCTGGGCTGCCATCCTGCTCGCTGCAACCTTGGCCAGCCAGGCCGCCTCTGTGCTGTGGACCGGTGCCAACAGTGCCAACTGGAATGATGCCGGCAACTGGACTCCCGGATTGCCAGGCACCGGCGACGCGCTCATCTTTGACACGTCGGGCCAAACGGCGCCGAACAACGATCTGACTGACCTGCTGCTCGGCGGCATCACGTTCACGCCGACGGGCGCGCAATTTGTTTTAGGCGGCAATGCCATCACCATGGACACCGCGCTGGTGGTCAACAGCAATACCGTGCTGCAAACCATCACGATGCCGCTGGTGCTGACCAATGCCGTGACCTTCAACCCAGTTAGCAATCTGGATACCACCGTCGGCGACATCGAAGTTGCGGGCGCAGTCAGCGGCACGGGGTCGTTGACCAAGAACGGCGGCGGCACGCTGACTTTGGCCAATGGCAGTTATACGGGCGGCACTTGGATCAATGGCGGTTTGCTGGTGGTCAGCAATGCCACCGGTGCCTACACCAACAACGGCGGCGGTTTGATGCTGAACTTCCGGACTTACTATACCGGTTTGAATGTGCCGTTCACGGCTGATTCGTCGGTGGGCATTGACCTGCCGGACAACGCCGAACCGGTTGGCGTGGACGATGCTGGCACCCTCGGCTCGGCGAGTTACAAATTCACCAAGATTGGCCAAGGGCTGCTGCGCATAACCGGAGCCATCAATGCCAGTTCCATTGACGTGGCTCAAGGCACGCTCGGCAGTCTCGGCGGCGGCATTGGCGGTTCGGTTTCCGTTGAACCACTACATAAGCTCGGCACGGCTCCGATTACGGTTGAAGATGGTGCCATGTTGCGGATTGATGACGGTGGCGTTGTCCCCAATGCGATCACCTTGAACGGCGCTGGCACGACGACAGGCGGTGCTCTCCTCAACGGTGTGCTCCGCAGCGGCAGCCGTAACAACGGTGGCAGCACGACCAATTTTAATTATTTCACTAATACTATCACTCTGGCAACCGCCAGCACCATCGGCACCTACTACAACACTACGTTTATCTCCGGCAACATTGTCGGTCCTGGTGGTTTGACCAAGATCGGGGCTAATCCGCTTAATTTGAGCGGCAGCAACAGTTTTAGCGGCAGCCTCACGATCAACGCCGGCACGCTTCAGTTGGGATCCTCCAACGCCATTCCTGTTGCGGCTGCGGTGAGCCTCAATGGCTTCTCCACTCTGGATCTCAACGGGAACACGCCTAGTTTGGGCGGCGGCTTATACGATGACGCCAGCGGCAATGGAAACGTGGAAAACAGTTCCACCAATCCGGTTAGTGTCAATTTGAGTTCCGCAAACCTTTATTGCGCGTTTAAAAACAGCGGCGGCGGTCCGTTGAGTCTCGTGAATGTCTCGGGTAGTTCGACTTTGATCGGGGTAATCACCGCTTCGGGTGCGATAACTGTGCTTGCGAACTCTCTGGACATGCCGATGCCCTCCAGCGGAAGCAACGGCTTGGTCAGTGTGGCGGATGGCGCGACCTTAACCTTGAATTTTAAAGCCCCCGGCGCTTCGATGAAGCCGAGCGGCGTGACGCTTGCTGGCGCGGGCAGCGGTGTCAGCCTCAACATCAATTTGAACTTTTATGGCACGTCATCCAAGCCGATTCTCAATGCCACCAATGGCTCCGGCGTCTTGACGGCGAACGGAACCACGACGATCACCTTTAACAATCCCGGCAACTTGAATGTGGGCCAGTATCCCATCATCAAATACAAAACCCGCGCCGGCACAGGCAACTTTGTGCTGACCGCCATTCCCGGAATCGGCGCCACGATTGTCACGAACGCAGTCAACAATTCGATTGACCTGAAGGTCACCAGTGCGCCGATCGTGACGTGGAAGGGCAAAGTTAATAATAACCTCTGGGATACGACCACCACCAACTGGACTTACAACGGTTCACCGGTGCTCTATGCCGACAGCATTCCGATCTATTTTGACGACACGGCATTGACGAATAATGTCAATTTGACGACAGCCCTTTCTCCTGGGTCCTTGGCAGTCAATACCACGAACACCTACACCTTCGGCGGCACCGGTCCGCTCTATGGCGGCATACTGACCAAGAACGGCACGGGAACTTTGGTGATGGATGTCAGTGGCAATGGTTATTCCTCTACTTTGATTGGGGGAGGCACTTTGCAGGTCGGCGCCAATGATGCGTTCGGCGACCTGGGTGGCGGTGCGGTGGATGATGAAGGCACCTTGGTCTTCAACCGTTCGGATAATTTTACGTTTGCCAATAGCATCAGTGGCCTTGGCTCGGTGATTCAGAACAACACCAACATCACCACGCTGAGTGTAGCCAATAGTCACTCCGGTGGAACGCTGGTCAACCAAGGCGTCTTGAAGCCCGGCAACAACCTTGCACTGGGTTTTCCCAGTGGCAGCACGTTGGCGACCGTGGCCAGTGGGGCGTCACTGGATGTGAACGGACGATTATTCACCAACACGCAGTATGCTGTGATCAGTGGCACAGGTGCGACTGCCGGCCAGAGCGCGTTGTTCATTTCCGGTGGCGGCACTTGCATTGGTTGCGGACAGGTCGGAGTTCGCTATCTCTCGCTTGCTGGCAACGCGTCCATCGGCGGCAGTTCCGGGGATTTCCAGATTGGCGCGGATCATAACTTGAATCCGGGTGAAAATCAGATGGTCGGCTCGCTGGCGGGCAACAACTTTGCACTTACCAAGGTTGGCAGCAGCCAGGTTTATGTTGAAGTCACCAACGCTTCGCCGCTATCACAAGTCACGGTGGCCGCCGGCGGTCTGCTCATCTGCGGCACAGCTACCACGCCGTTCGGACCCAATTGTCCGATTGTCATCTCCAACAATGCCTTTATGGACACCTGGGATCAGTTTGCACAGAAAGGCATCACGTTCTCGAATCCGATCACGATTGCGACCGGTGGCGGCCAGTTGCGCAACACGCATGGCTCCTACGGTGGCAACCAGAACGACAATTACAACGGTCCGATAACCTTGAACAATACGCTGACCACGCTTTGCACTTACAGCAAAGGCCAGATGTTTTTCAACGGCGCGATCAGCGGCGCAGGTGGCATCGTGAACAGCGGCGGCCTGCGGCCCGTCACGTTGAATGGGACGATGACCTACACCGGCCTGACCCTGGTGAGCAATCTCGCTACGCTGCAACTTTCGGCGAACCAGCAAGGCGGCGGCGCCTACGTCAGTGCCGACACGGCGACCCTCGATGTCATCAACCAATCCTCTGCGACCACGTTGCCGATGTCCGCGCTCACTCTTGGCTCGGTCAGCGGTGGCACGATTGCCTTTAGCCGTGTGACCTCATTTTCAACCGTCAACCCGATCATCACGGCGACAAATTTGACGTTGGTTGGGACGTCCGCCGCTTTGTTTCCGCCGTCGGTCTATGCCACCCCGGGGCAGTATCCGCTCATTAAATACACCGGCAGCATCAGCGGCGGCGGCGTGTTGGCCGCCGGTGGCGCGGGCACCCGCGGCACGCCGGGTTATATTTCCAACAACGTAGCGAACAGCACGATTTATCTCGTGGTGCCCGGCGGCGTGCCGGTGATCTGGACCGGCGCTTCCGGTGGTTCAACGGCCACCAATTGGGATATTGCGTCCAGCCTGAACTGGAAGACCAACGGCGTGGCCACGGATTACGAGGATAACGGCACGGCCGGCGATGCCGTTACATTTGATGAGTCCGCCAATGTGACCAACATCAACATCACTGCGACCGTCAAGCCGGCACTAATCCTTGTTAACAACACCAACAAGTTTTACACCTTCACCGGCACCAATATTGCCGGCGCCGGCGGATTGCTGAAACAAGGCACCAATACGCTGTTCTTAAACAACGGAGCCAACACCTTTACGGGTGGTTCTACGATCGTTGGCGGCACGGTCCGGATGGGAAATGACGGATCACTGAACAACAGCTCCGGCACCGTGACGGTAAGTGGTAATGGAACTCTGGATTTCAACACCTTCAATCCAAGCACCATGACCTGCACCATCAGTGGTTCCGGCTTCAATGGCCAGGGCACGCTGATCGGCAGCGTGTCTGACCAAGCGCGCGGACCGAAATCCATCATACTCGCTGGGGATGCGACTATCGGTGGCAGCAAACGCTGGGATTTGCGCGCCTCGGGCTCGGCGTTGCTGTCGCCCACCAACAGTTACACCCTCACGAAGGTGGGTGCGAACCAGATCAGCATGGTCACGGTCGCCGTCAGCACGAATCTGGGCGATATCCGGATTCTCAGCGGCATCTTGAGCTTTGAATCCGGCACTGGATTTGGAGATTCAAGCAAGTCAATCTTTGTTGCAAGTGGGGCAACTCTTGGGTTTTGGGATAATGCGACTCCGCTGATCAAAAGCAGCCTTGTCTTAAGCAACAATGCCAATATCACAGTGTCTAGCGGCAACTCTACCTCACGGAACATTATCTATGCACCGATGACGCTGGTAAGCGGCACGGTCAACATCAACGGCAATTTTAATGGTGGAATTATCTTGAGCAATGTTATCAGCGGTGCAGGGGGTCTCTATCTTCAGTATAACAGCGACTTCCTGATGTCTGCGACAAACACATTTACTGGTGACGTTAATGTTCAAGGACGTTTGAAGCTGGTCGGCAATGCCTCGCTGGCCACAACCAACATCATCCAAATCAACAACAGTGGCAGCGGTGTGTTGACCCTTCAGGACAACGCCGTGATTGGCGGTCAGCAACTTCAGGTCTTCAGCGGCCCTGCTACAGGTGCCCTGATCGTCAAGAACAGTGGCACCATCAACACTAAAACCATCTGGGTGGGCAACGTGCTGGCTGATTGGAGTGGTCGCACCGATGGCACTCTGACCTTGCAAAACGGCCAGACCCTGCGGGTTGACAATGGTGGCAGCATCAAGGGCAACGTCGTGGCTGTGTCCGGTTCCTCGATCACGGTCGGTCAGGCGGGTAGCACGAACTACCAACACATGATTGTCAGCACGAGCTTGACGTTGCAGGGCGGCAGCACGAACTTCATGGAAATCTACAAAACAGCCACGTTGACCACCAACAGCCAGATCAACGTCACCAACTCGCTCACTCTGGGTGGAACGCTGGTCATTGGCACGAACGGCGCAGTCACGCCGCTCGTGGCGGGCGATTCGTTCAAGCTGTATTTCGCGGGCAGCACCAGTGGCGCGTTCACCAATGTCGGCCCCGCGCCCGGGCCGGGTCTCGTGTGGGACACGAGCCAGTTGGCTGTCAGCGGCACGCTCTCGGTGAAGGCCGTCAGCGTTTCGCCCACGACGACGAGCGTCGTCTATGGCAACAACGCCACCTTCACCGCCAGCACCACGCTGGCCAGCCCGGCGTATCAGTGGTATGACAACATGACCAATACAATTGTTGGCGCCATCAGTGCCTCACTCACTCTGACCAATCCGGCCATCTCAGCCAGCGGCAATTACACCTGCGCCATCAGCATGGGTGGTGCGACATCCTCCGTCGTCTCCGCGCTCACCGTCACGCCGGCGGCACTCACGGTCACGGCGACGAACATCAATAAAAACCTCGGGGCCGCTTACACGTTTAACGGCACGGAATTTGTCAGCAGTGGTCTGGTCCCCGGTGACAGCATCAGCAGTGTGTCGCTGTCCAGCGCGGGTGCCTCGAGCGGCGCGGCGGTGAATACTTATCCTATCTTCGCGACCAACGCCGTGGGCGCTGGTCTGGCTAATTACAACATCACCTATGTCAACGGCACGCTGACGGTGGTGCAGACCATGCCCGCCACCGGCACGAACATCACGTTCGGCGTCAGCGGCAGCACGTTGACATTGACCTGGCCGACCAATTACATCGGCTGGCTGCTGCAATCCAACTCGGTGGCGTTGGCCAACACGAATTACTGGTTCACGATTTCCAACTCGGTTTCGACGAACCAGCTGGCCATCCCGATCAATCCGGCTTTGACGAATGTGTTCTTCCGGATGTTGCATCCGTGATTGAGTGTTTGGGTTCCGGCAGGATTTTGGGTTGACTGCCGGAACGATTGAGTGACGGGGACGGCTAGTGGATTAGCCGTCCCCGTTTTGATTTGGGAAAATGTAAACCTTGTGCAAAAGTGTAAATGTATAATTCTCAGTGTTTATGTCATTATGATTGTTTCATCCATTGCCTCCGCACGGAAACTATGCTTTACCGGTGTCCTTTCCGCCATTCTGGCGTTGGCGCTTTGGATGGCATTGAGTTCAAGGGCTTCGGCTCAGACATTTGGCAATGTCACGATGGGCGGCGGTGGGTATGTGACCGGAATCATCACCTGTCCCACCCAGACGAACCTGATTTACTGTAAGACGGACGTGGGTGGAGCCTATCGCTGGGACGAGCCAAGCCAGACTTGGATTGCGCTGCTGGACTGGTGTTCACAGAATCAAACCACTTATCAAGGAGTGGAGAGCCTGGCTATCGATCCGCAAACGCCGGCCAAAGTTTATATCCTTGCAGGCACTTCTTATTGGAACGGAGGGGCAACGGCTATTCTGCGCTCCAGTGACTACGGCAACACTTTTGCCATCACCGATGTCACGGCAAAATTCAAGGCCAATGGCAACGGCTCCGACCGGCAGAAAGGAGAGACGCTCGCGGTGGATCCGAATCTGGGCAACATTCTTTTCTGCGGCTCCCGGGCGAACGGACTTTTTAAGAGCACCGACTCCGGTGTGACTTGGAATGCCGTTGGCAGTTTGAACGTGGGGAGTGCCAGCATCAGCTTCGTGGAACTCGACCCGCCATCAGGCGTCCCGGGCACCGCCACGCCTCGCATTTTTGTCGGTGTGTTTACGACGGGGACTAACCTCTATGTGAGTAATGACGCCGGCGTTAGTTGGACACCTTTAACCAACAGTCCCTCGGCTTCGTTGCCGCAACGGTGCGCGCTGGCCAGCGACCGCAATCTTTATATCACCTATGGCAACGGTGCCAACGGTGCCATCATGAAATATAATCTTACCAATGGGATCTGGGCCAATTGTTCTCCCAATGGTGCGGTGACATATTGTGGCATCAGCGTATGTGCCACCAACCCGCTCAAACTTGTTGCCGCCACCTATCAAAATTATAGTTACCCTGATTGGGGATTTGGTGATTGGGGTGATCTCATCTTCGTCAGCAATAACGGCGGGACCAATTGGAACAATCTGTTTAACAGCGGAAAAGTTTCCATGAACGCGAACGGGTTTCCGTGGATTGTGGGCAAAGCCATTCATTGGGCCGGCGCGTTGGAAATGGATCCGTTCAATTCCGACCGCGTGTACGTCGGGTCGGGTAATGGTATATTTAGCACCACGAATCTCAATTCAGGGCTGACCACTTCTACTTGGAAGTTCACGGTGAAAGGTTTGGAAGAGACTGTCCCGTTAAATTTCATCAGCGTGCCAGGCGGTCCGTTCATCACTTCCATCGGGGATTACGGCGGCTTTATTCATACGAACATCGCCATTTCGCCTCCCACCAACATGAGCCAGTCCTCTAGTTTTGCCTGCGCGGCAAAAACCAACCTTGTTGCCCGGGTTGTTTATAATGGCGAACTATATTATTCAAAACAATTTCCAGTCACATTCGCTAACAAGATGCCTTCCACTCCCGGGGTTCTGACCAACGGAAGCGTAGCCATTGCCGCCGATGGTTCCACCGTGTTATGGAAGTCCGTCGTCGGCAGCATTCAAACCTGTTATGTCACGACCAACCTCGGCACCAACTGGACGCTTAGCACCGGGCTTAATTTCAGTTGCAATCCGGAAGCTGACGCGCAAAACCCATTAAAGTTTTACGCCTACAACAGCAGTGACGGTTACTGTTACGTCAGTACCGATGGCGGTCTGACGTTTGCTGCGGGCGGCGCGGCTGGCACTGGCGGTTCTTCCACGTTCTGCACTGCGCCTGGTTTGGAAGGTCATGTCTGGATTGCTTTGAATAATGGCGGCTTGAAATATTCCACAAATTCCGGCGCAACTTTTTACTCCGCTAATGTCACTGAAGCGAATGCCGTCGCCTTTGGCAAGACGGCACCGGGCGCGACTTACCCCACGCTCTTTATCTGGGGTCGACCTGCCAGCACGAATGTTCCGGGAATGTATCGTTCCCTTGACCAGGCTGCTACATGGGTGAGCGTCAACGACACCAATCACCAATATGGAGGCCGTGGCAACGCCGGCCTCATCGAGGGTGACAAAAATATTTGCGGCCGTGTATATATGAGTTCGGCTGGGCGTGGCGTGCCTTACATGGATTCATGGGTGTTTGTAACCAACATTACCGTGGTCCCGGTCACATATTCCATACCCGTTAATGGAACCGTGCAGTTGACCGCCTCGGTCTGGCCAACCAATGCATCAAATCCAGCGGTTACTTGGGCTTCCAGCAACGCAGCCATCGCCACCGTCAGCGGGGCTGGACTTGTGACGGGCAATCTTGCAGGGACGACTACGATTACCGCGACAACAGTGGACGGAAGTTTTGTCGGGAGTTCAGTGATCACCGTGACCAATGCCTCCACCATCACAAGCTATTGGATGGATCAAAACGGCAACGCTACCGGCTTCGGAATGGCAGACGCCACCACCTACTACTGGCTGGCGGGCACACCGTGGACTACGGACAATTCGGGTAATTTCGCCGGCGGCGGAATTGCGTGGCCGAATGGCAACAACGCGGTTTTGGTTGGTGCCGGACCAAATACCACCAACACCGTTCAGCTGGGCACCACGGACGGATCCATCGGCGTCTCGGTCGGCAATTTTGGATTAAACTGGAATTTGAGCAATGCTTCGGCCATCGGCGCGGGCAATGTCAATATCGGCAATCCAGGCGATACAGGAGTGCTGACGTTGGCGGCGTCGAGCACTGCCGGGGTGGCGTCAGGAATATTGACGATTAACAATCCGATTAATCTTGGAGGCAACTCGTTGAATTTCAGCGGCGGCTCCCTTTTCATCAACGGTGCCATTTCCGGTACCGGTAACTTGAATTGCCAAGCCGGCGGTGGATTGTCCGGTGCCACGGTAACGCTGGCTGGGGCGAATACTTATTCAGGCACTACTACCGTTGACCTTGGCAGCACCTTCAATCTTGGCACCAACGGCGCGATTAACAGTGGCAATACCGCAAACCTCGGACAGATAACTTTGGCCAGCAGCACCAGCGCCAAAGGCACGTTGAATATTTCTGGCGGCACAGTGAATGCCACCAAATCTTCCGCGCCCAGCTTTACCGCCGGCACGGCGAGTGGAGCTAGTGGCGTGATCAATTTGGGTTCCGGCACGTTGACCACGACTTCGGAATTGTGGCTGGGTGGAGGCGACACTGGGATTACCGGGTTTGGCGCGCTGAGCATCAGTGGCGGCACGGCTACGACCGGCAGCTATCTATCGCTCGGACGTTCGACGGGTTCCTCTTTCACAGGGAATAATCGGGGTGAACTCATCGTCAGCGGCGGTTCTTTGACGGTGAGTCAGAATCAATTGTCCATCGGTTCCTATCGAAATATCGCCAGCAACACCTGTGTGGCGATCTTAACCGGCGGCACCACGACCATCGGCACGAGTTCCAGCTCAGGCGGCAGTGTCTATGTCGGTGAGAATGCCAATGGAATCTTGAATGTTTCCGGCAGCGCGGCGTTGAACGTGCTGAACGTCACGGGGGGGAGTCTGATTCAAGTGGGCTACAATACCGGGGTTGCTGGAATTGCCAATCTGAACGGCGGCACTGTCACCACGCCATGTATTCGTGGTAATAATGGCACCAGTTATCTTAATTCTAACGGCGGCAAGCTGAAGGCCAACGCCGCGAATGCAGGGTTCATCCAGCAGTTCACCGGCGCTTACATTTATTCCGGAGGTCTAACCATTGATGATGGCGGATTTGCCCTCACCGTCCCTCAGAATTTATTGACGCCCGCCACCGGCAACGGTGTCAGCCTCGGCACTTTGTCGGTGAGCGGATCGGGATTCAATGCGCCACCGATTGTGGACATCAGCGGCACTGGAACGGGTGCCAGCGCCATCATGACGATTGATGGCTCCGGCATTTTGACCGGAGTGACCCTCACCAGTCCGGGAGTGGGATACACCGGCACGCCCACTTTCACCTTCACGGGCGGCGGCAGCATGGTGTTGCAATCAGGCAGTGCGAGCACAGCGGCCAATGCCAGTGGCGGCCTGACCAAACTTGGTAACGGCACACTGACCCTTTCCGGGGCGAATACCTATAGCGGCGGCACAACGGTTAACGCCGGCACGCTGGCTCTGAAGAATGTCCCGGCCAGCGGGACATACAGTATTTCCAGCGGAGCCACCATGGATCTGCAATCGGGGACCAGCCTCAGCACCAGTGGATACGCCACGTTTAGCGGCGCTGGCACTCTGAAACTCTCCACGGCTCTGAGTTTTGGTGGTGCCAATACGACCAATTGGATTGTCAGCTTGAACCCGGGCGGATTGATCTGGGTGACGGATAACAGCTACATCAACGGCAGCAGCTATGGTAAAGGATTCTGGACTAACAATCTCGGATCGTTGCAAGTGGATGTCGGCTCCACCATGAACTTCGTGGAAGCGGGCAATAGCTCAGTGCAACTGGATGCCCTCCTGGGTGGCGGCACGATTACGGCCGGTTATTATGCAAGCAAAACCCTGACGATTGGCGCGGCCAACGGCTCGGGAACTTTCTCGGGAACTCTGACGAATAACACGCGTGACGGTGGAAATCCTCTGAGCCTTACCAAGGTGGGCAGCGGCACGCAGACGCTCTCCGGCGGGAATGGTTACACCGGCGCGACGACGGTCAGTGCCGGCACGCTGCTGGTCAACAGCCCCGGTTCGCTGGCTTCCGGCAGCGCCGTTACCGTCGCGGCTGGTGCTACGCTCGGCGGCAACGGCACGATTGCGGGTGTGGTCACCAACACAACTGGCGGTAGTTTGTCACCGGGCACAAACGGCGTCGGTATTTTGACCCTGAATGGCATTCTTGTAATGAAAGCCGGCTCGACGAACCCCTTCGTGGTAAACGGCAGCACGCCGACAAACAACAGTGTTGTCCTTGGTGCCAGCGTAACCTACGGCGGCGTTCTAAAAATTGTCACCAACGGCAACTTTACCGTCGGGCAGTCCTTCAGACTGTTCAGCGGCGCGGGCGCGACGACGGCGGGCAATTTTGCAAGCATTGCTGGCACTCCAGGAGCGGGGAAAGCCTTCAGCTTTACCAACGGTGTATTGAGCGTCGTCTCTTCAGGCCCGACGCTCACGAGCGTGACGCCCAATCCGGTGAACGGATCGAGCTATGCGGTGACGATTGGACTGGTCGGCAGCGGATTCACAGGTGCCACAGCGGTGCTGTTGACCAACGTCACGGCGGGATCGGGAGCAAGCTACCCGTTTGTAAACGGCGGTTGAAAAGTGCGGCGGGTGGCGCTCGAAAAGTGCCTCACCTTCCGAGCAAAGGGAACTGGATTTTCAGGTCTCCGTCAAGCTGTTGATTCCGCTTCGAGGTAGAAGCAGCAGGAGGGGGAGCTTCGA
>CAIXPZ010000120.1 GCA_903921455.1 uncultured Verrucomicrobia subdivision 3 bacterium
GAAATACTGGGCGCAAGCGCCGAGGTCTTTGTGGATGAGAAAGTCGAGGGCTTCGTCCACCATGACGGAGCTGTCGCCGAGGCCGTAACGCCAAAGGCAGCGGCTTATCCGTGCGCGTAAAAAGTCGTTGGCGTAAATGCCTGCCTCGAACTCCACCCAAGCGGGATTTAAACGGGCGGCGGCGAGCTCGCCGTCGTGCTTGCGGGGTGCAGGTGCTTCGCTGGTCAACTGTGCGGATCGGCTCTCGAGCTCTGAGGTATTTTTTTGTGATGTAGTTTTCATGGTCTTTTTTTTTCTGATCGGCTGTGCGTCTTCGGTCTGTCGCCCTTCACAAAAAAGCGGAGGCCCCAGCCCTTCCTCAGGGAAGTGCGCTTCAGCAGGGGCCCTGAAGGACGGGCTGGTGCGCTGGCCGATGCGGTGAGGGCGACAGAAAGAAGCGCCGAGCAGAAAAAGCCGGACCTGAAAACGAAGCTGCCCACACAAAAAAACCAACTGCTTAAATTTACGAACGAAGTGAGCAAACTATCCACGACTGTAAGGAGACAAACATTTAATGCTGATACCTTCGACGACAGGCAACGCCTCGCGTCGTATTGCTGATGCATTGCCCGTGCGCAGCATCGCGGGCTAATGCTGGAACTCTGGCCGGACGAAGTCTCGCGGCCGGCGGTCACGCTGCCGGAAGTGTGACCGCACTAACCAACCGAGGAACGGAGTGACGAGGTTTCAACGCCGCACAGCGCGGTAAATCATTCGCCAACCTGAATGGTTGGTTTGGAATCAAAGCTTTCGCCAACCTGACGCGCACGAATCGCGCGCGCTGTGAGTGAAAGGCCAGCCGTGGGTGAGCATCGCACACCCAAGAAGGCTGGCCGGTGCTGGCGGAGCGGTGGCTTTAGCCACCGCCGCCAGCATGAACGCCGGCGTCCGCGCGCGACAATTGATCCCGCAAATGGAGACCGTGACATTGTCGCGCGACCGTCGCTATTGAGCGCCGCGAACTAATTATCTGTTGAGCAGAGCGAACCAATTTTACGAATTACCAAGAGCGTGGGTTGATTGGTTGGAATCGAAAAACCGTCAAGTGGAAATATGTGGTTAAAACGGTCAATCCCAAGACATCGCAAGACACGAAAGGACACGAAAAAACCGAGTAGTGAATGGGAGACGATTAAGTCATGAAAAAAACCGTGCTAGTGTCGGGTTGTGAAAGTCAATGTCACCCACCCGCAATATCTGGCCAACCTCGATCGTTGGTCACGAGCGCGTGCAGTCATTGGCGGTGAAGACGAAATCAAACTTGCTGGGGAAAAGTATCTGCCGAAATTGGACGCCCAGACACCGGAAGAATATAAAAGTTACAAGACACGCGCCTGCTTCTTCAATGCAACAGGTCGCACCCTGGAAGGATTTCTTGGACTGCTATTTCGGCGGGATCCATTCATCAAGTTGCCCGCATCCACGAAATCTCCCGAATATAAAAACTTTCTGGATGATGTGGATTTGCTGGGGTCTTCGCTGTTTACGTTTTGCAAGTCGGTGGCGGCGGCGGTTTTGTCGGTTGGTCGCATGGGCACGCTGGTGGATTGGCACGGAGCCGGCATCGGCCGGGCTTATGTGTGCAGTTATGCCGCCGAGGACATCATCAATTGGAACACCAAACAGGTGGCCGGCCGTAATGTGCTAAGTCTGGTGGTTCTGCGTGAGTTGGTCTCGCGCATTAATCCCGACGACAAATTTCAGGTTCAGGAAATTGAACGCTTTCGCGTTTTGAATCTGGAAACCGTGAGTCCCGACGTGGAGCAATATGTCGTTGAAGTATGGGAGTCACTGGCTGACAACCACCAATCCAAGACCAGCCAGGAAGCTGGCTGGAATGTGGTGGAACGCAAAATCCCGCTGCGCAATGGCAAGCCGCTGAATTTTATCCCGTTTGTTTTTCATGGGCCCAAGAATTCCCGGCCGGATGTGGATGTCATCCCGATGGAACACATCATCCATGTGAATCTGGATCACTACCGGCTGGATGCCGATTACAAGCATGGCTTGCATTTCACCGCACTGCCGACGGCTTGGGTATCAGGCTTTGATAAAACGGCTGATCTCAAGATTGGCAGCAGCACGGCTTGGGTGGCTGAGCAGGCTGGTGCCGTGGCTGGATTTCTGGAGTTCAGAGGTTTGGGATTATCCACGTTTGAAAATGCACAGAACCGTGATGAACGGCTCATGGCTGTGCTGGGTTCCCGGATGCTGGAAGACACGAAGAAAGTTGGTGAAACAGCTGATACCATCGAGCTCCGTCAGGCTGGTGAAAATTCCGTGCTGCAGACGCTGGCTTGTTCGCTGTCTGACTCGCTCACACAGGTGCTCCGTCATGTGGCTTGGTGGAGTTCCACGGCTGAGGTCCAGGATGATTCCGTGCTGATCACGATCAACACGGATTTCACAGCCAAAGGTCTGACCAGTGTGGAGCTGACTGCCATTGTCTCAGCCTGGCAGGCTGGAGCCATCAGCCAAACCACGATGTTTGATCTGTTCCGCAAAGGTGAAGTGCTGCCCACGGGCAGAACGGATGTAGAGGAAAAAGGTTTGATCCAAAACGGTCAGGAAAATCCGACCGGGGTCTTTCCTAATGGGCCTACTGGTCCCGGTGTTGGTGCGACGCCGGCAAAATCGAACATTCAACATTCAACGCCGAACGCCCAAGGAAATGGAGCCTCCTGACGTCGGCTGCTACCAACTAAAAATTTATGGCCCTCAAACAAAAATACGCGACGGCGGCCGAAGTTCCGGCCGAAGTGAAATCCCTGTATCTCGAGCGCGACGGTGGTTTCGTCCTGGACGCGGAGCGCGATCCGAAGGTGGACGAGCTGCGGACATCGAACGTCAACTTGTTGAAGGAGATTGCGACGTGGAAACAGCGTTTTGACGGCATTGATCCCGAGGCGGTGCGGGCTTTGGCGGAGGAAAAGCGGAAGCTCGAGGAGGCGGCGCAACTCAAGGCCGGTGAGTTTGAGAAGGTGCTGGCGGCGCGGACGGCGGAAAAGGACAAGGCGTTGCAGGCTGAACGGGCCTTGCGCGAAGCCTCCGACCAGCGGCTGGCGGTGGTGATGATTGACGACGCGGTCGTGAGCGAGGCGACGAAGCGCGGTCTGTTGCCGACGGCCTTGGATGATTTGAAAGCGCGGGCGAAAAGCGCCCTGCGGCTGGTGGGGGGAGTTCCCCAGGTATTTGACGGCGAGACGGTGGTGATGGGCAAGGATGGGGTCACGCCGAAGAATGTGGCCGAATGGGTGGATGACTTGGGGACCAAGGCACCGCACCTGTTTGGGGCAAATGCTGGCGGCGGAGCCGTTGGCTCGGGCACCGGTGGTGTCGCGCGTGGCGGTGGGCAGGCGAATCCGTGGTTGAAAGCCACGCTGAACCTGACCGAGCAAATGCGGCTGCAGAAGACTGACCCGGCCCTGGCGGCACGGTTGCAGTCTTTGGCCAGCTAAAAAATATAACCCGGCGACGCGCGAGCGGCGCCATTAACACGAAAGGCAAAGTAACGTTATGGCAAAGACAGCATTGGCAGACATTATCATTCCGAGCGTATTTGAAAAATACGCCCTGGAGCGGACGGCGACGAAGTCGGCGCTGATGAACAGCGGCATTGTGGCAAATGACGCGCATTTCGACCTGCTGGCCTCGGGCGGCGGGAAGACGGTGGACATGCCCTTCTGGCAGGACATCTCCCCGGCGCGGCAGGTGCTCTCGGACGGGGCCGCGCTGACGGTGAATAAAATCACGGCGAGCAAGGACATCGCCATCATCAACAACGACGCGAACGTCTGGAGCGCGAACGACCTGGTCGGCGCGATGGCGGGCAGCGATCCGCTGAACGCGGTGCTGGAGCTCGTGGGCGAGTATTGGGCGCGCGTGGATCAGGGCTACGTCATTTCGTGCCTCAAGGGTTTGTTTGCGGCGGGCACGGGCACGCTGACGGCGTCGAACAAGCTGGCGATCGGGGCGGAAGCCACCGGCAGCGTGTCGGCGGCAACGCGGCTGACGGGCGACACGTTCGTGGACGCGACGGTGAAGCTGGGCGACTGCTCGGAAAACCTGACGGCCATCGCGATGCACAGCGCGACGGAGGCGGCGCTGCGCAAGCTGGACCTGATCGACTACGAGAAGGACAGCAACGGCGTGGCGGTCATCAAGGTGTTCCAGGGCCGGCGCGTGATCGTGGACGATTCCTGCCCGGTGCGGGCGGGCACGACCAGCGGCTACGTTTACACCTCTTACCTGTTCGGGCCGGGCGCGTTTGCGCGCGGCAATGCGCTGGTGAGCGGCGAGCCGCTGGTGGGCGGGTTCGGCAGCTATGCGGCGGAATGGAGCCGCGCCTCGCTGGAAAGTGACACGAACTTTATCAACCGCCGGCGCTACCTGCTTCACCCTCGCGGCGTGAAGTTCACCAGCGCCAGCCTGGCGGGCCAGTGCCCGACCAACGCGGAGCTGGAAACGGCGGCGAACTGGACGCGCGTGTTCGAGGCGAAAAACGTCCGCATCGTGGCCATCGACCACAACTAAGGCACTGCGTGCCGGCCAATGCGCTGGCGCGCGGGGCACTGACTGCGTCAGGGCGAACATGACCTGTTAATCATCCCTCTCCCCAGCGGGGGCCAGTTCGGCCTCGGACCGGGGAGAGGGAAATGAAAATGCGATAGATATTTATGCTTGGAATTTTTGCACCACAGCGGCGGCAACGGCGGGTCTTGCGGGTTTTAGACGTGCCGGTCGTGGATCCCGGCGCGGCCTGTCCGCATTGCGGGCGGTCCATGCCGACGGCCAGCGGGCCGGAGGCGACTCTCCCGGCTGTGTTGCCGGTGGAAAATCTCGGGGCGGCGGCCGTGGCCGCGGTGAAACCGGCGGCGTCGGCGGCGGCGGTTTCGACTGACGTTCAACCTCCTGTCAATCATGCGAACAATCTCCCCAAAAAACGGGCCGGTGGTAAGAAAACGGTTTGACGTTCGTCCCTTTTACGGGCGGCATCGGAAACCTGCGCCGGTCCTGGCCGCGCAGTATCCGGACAAACTGGTTTGGGTCTGGGACCATTTGAATCCGTTCAAGTGGAATGTCTGGATGAGCTTTGACGGCGGCGCGGCTTGGACGCTGATCGAGGATTATTGGATGTATGGCGATGCCCGGCAGTTTGCGCCCGATGGTGGCAGCGAATTGTATTTCATCGTCGGCGTGGATGAGGCCGGGAACGAGGTCACGCGGCGGAGTAATTGGATCCGGCCCGACGATGCGCTGTTGCCTGCGCCCGTGCTGCGGCCGGTTTATCCGGATTTGCTGGTGTGGGATTGGGATCTACCGAATCCCTTCAAATGGAACGTCTGGCAAAGTCTCGACGGTGGGGCTTCTTACATTCTTGTGGAGGGTTATTGGATGTATGGCGACGCCCGGCAGTTCGCGCCGGACGGTGGCGCTGAGTTGCATTTCATTGTGGGCGTTGATGAGGCCGGCAATGAAGTCACCGAGCGCAGCAATGCCGTTCGCCCTGATGATGCGCCCGTGCCTGCGCCGGTAACGCTGCTCACGGGGCTGTCGGCGTATTGGGATGGTGATAGCTATCTGGACCAGGTTGATCTTGTGGAAATCCTGAATGCGGGCGATGGGATTTTTGGCTCCAGCCAATTGCTGCCGTCGGGTTCGACGGGTCTCGTGTTCGAGTCGCCCACCGATGCCGATCTCTTTTACAGCAAGTCCACCGTATTTGATAACTACTCGGCCCGCACCGTCAATTGCTGGGTCAACCTGCAGAACTGGCAGGGGAATTTTCTGCTCTCGGATGTGTCTGACGACGGCCTCGGCGCTTGCACTGGCTTGAGCCTGCGCATGTGTGCCGATGGTGGTTTTTACGAGTTTGGCAGCCATTACGCTGCTGGTTGGGATGGGAGTTCTGAGAATTTGCAGGAAGGCCAAATCTTGGAGGGGGTGTGGTTTATGCTGACGATCACGTCGAACAATTCCGAGATGCGCGTTTACATCAACGGCGCGCTGTCCGGCACGCTGGCGCTGACGGGGCCGACGACTCCCTATTCCGGGCAGGGGGCAGAATCCTTTTGGCTGAACGGCCCGCACTTTTGGGGAAGCATGATCGGTCAATTTTGTTATCTCGGCGTGTGGGGTCGCGTGCTCGATCCCGCCGAACTCGGAACACTTTACAACAACGGCGCCGGCCGCGCCTTTGCGGGTCTGTAAGCCACAACCAAAAACAAAAGTATGAACGCAATCGCCATCAAACCAAAAACCATTGAACTCGTGCCGGCGCGCACGGCGCAGATCAACGACATTACCTGGCGCACGAACGATGATTCGTTTGCCCGCAAGTTGACCATCATCGTGAACAACGCCACGGCGTTTACGGTCACCGGCGCGGATTATGACGCGCTCGGCCAGTGGACCGATGAAACCATCAAGGGCTTGATCCTGGCGCGGTTCGGCCTCGAACTCGCATGAACGCGCCTGTCCTCACCAGCTTGGCCGGCGTCTTCGGCGCGACGTGGGCGGACCGTTGGGACATCAACGGGACGTTTACGTTCGACCACGGCGGCTTTGCGCCGTCGGACATGGAGATCTGGCTCCGGCGCGAGTTTGTGGACGCGGATTTTGCGCTGTGGGGCACGTTCAACAGCGCGGCGGCGGGTTTCACCGTGGACCACCTGAGCGCCGCGAGCGTGGACCCGATTCACTACCAGGTGAAATTGCGGTTCAACAATCATGTTGATCCGCCGGGCCCGTTCTCGAATGTCTTTGACGTGGTGATGCCCGAACCGGCGGCGCCGGCTGGGTTTGCGCTCGTCAAAGAAGCGGGTGCCGGCCTGACGAACGCGAACAGTTACGCCAGCGTGGCGGATGGCGACGATTACCACGACGGGCATTTGTATGCCACGGCGTGGACGGGCGCGACGCTCGAAAAGAAAACGGCCGCGCTCGTGATGGCGTCGCGGCTGATTGATGCAGAATACCAGTTTGGCGGAGTGCGAGCCGTGGCCAGTCAGGCGCTGCAATGGCCGCGCGAGGACTGCCCTGATCCGGACGCGGGCGACGTGGTTGCCAAAACGATGGTTCCGAAGGCCGTTGTCGAGGCCGCGTGCGAGCTGGCGCGGGAACTCATCATCACCGATCGCACGGCGGCGCCGCCGGGCGAGGGTTTGAGTTATCAAAACGTCGGCAGTAACCAGACCGGTTACAACAAGTCCGACACGCGGCCGATCATTCCCGCCGTCGTCCAGGCGTTGCTGGGGAAATTTGGTTCGCTGATTAAATCGAAAAGCGGATCCGTGAAACTTGTGCGCGTATGACTGAGCCAATTCAAAATCTGAAAAAGTTCAGGTTCGTGCCGGAGGTCACCCTGGGTAACGTGCTGCAACTGCTCACGATCGCGGCGGCGGTGGTCGGCTTGTGGGTGAGTCTCGACAAGCGGCTGGCAGCCGTCGAGGTGCAGGAAAGCTACGCCCTCGAGGAGCGGCACGATTTGAAAAAAAGTCTGGCGACGCTCGCCGAAAATCAGGCGCTGCTGGCGCGGACGGTGGACCGCATCAGCATTTTGTTTGATCAACACACAAAAGATGCCGGCGGCAGTGCGAGCCGCACGGGCCAATGACCAATAATTTTATGAAAAAATATGCACCGATTCATGTCGGGACGCGCTGGGCGACCGACCATACCTGGGGCGTGATGGTGGAGGGTGTGAAGCCTGCCGCTGAATTGCTGTGCGTCGGCTGCACGCAAGCGCAGGCCAAAGGCATGGCCGCGAAACTCAACGGTGCGAGCCGCACCGGCAAACTGGCAACAGCGGCGGCCGTGCTGGTGGCGGCGTTGCTCTTTTCCGGCTGCACGATCGCGCCGCTCAAGGGCGGCAAGGCCACGACCAGCCAGGCGGCTGGTCGCATCGAGCAAAATGTCGTGCAATCTGAGAACCCGGCGCAGACGTCGCGCCAAGGGCAAGAGACGGTGCGCACGAAGTCTTACACCGTGCCGGCCGGATCCCGCATGGTGGAGTCGCATGTCACTGCTGACGCGGGCGGAGCGCCCACCACGAATGCGCAAACCATGATAATCAGCGAGCCGATGCCGATTACGGAACATGAAGAGACGCGAGCAACTACGGAATTGGGAGCGGCTCAGAAGGACACGGCGCGCGAATTAAGCGCGAAGCTGGCGAGCC
>CAIXPZ010000121.1 GCA_903921455.1 uncultured Verrucomicrobia subdivision 3 bacterium
AAGCAAACGACAGAAATTCATGGTCCCGTCAATTTAAGGAAGCGGCGGGGATTTTTCAACTACGGATGAACCATTTTCAATTTTCAATTGCCAATTGCCAATTTCAAGCAAAGCCAGTTTTCAGTTTCAAGTTTTCAGTTTTCAGTATTTCAGCGTTTCCGTAGCCATCCGCCAATCCCCGCCCTGCCAAAGCGCCGGAGGGCCGGCGCACTCCAAGACGCTAGCGCGCGGTTCGCACTACATTGGTTTTTCAACGCGTCCATCCGTGTCCATCCGTGTCCATCCGTGGTTTCATTTGCCTGCTATCTGCCCACCGCCTAACGTCCGTTTCTTAATTTTGAATTTTGAATTGGGGGAATTGGGGGGATTCGAGCCAGCCGGCGAGGAGCTGCAATTCCGGCATGGTCAGGCCGAGGGTGGAACGGCGATAGAGGGTCAGCCCAGCGGGACCGCTGCGGGTAACGAGCGTGGCGGCGGTGCGCAGCCGGGGCGTGAGCAGGTTCAACCAGACGCCGCCGGCGGAATCCGCAGGCAGCTGCGGCTGCTGCGCGAGTTGGCGGGCGGTCTGGCCAAGATAAAGGCAGGCGCCCGACCGGAGCCCGGTGACTTCCCAGGCGTAATACACCAGATTGGTGCGGCGCAGAATATCCCCCAGCAACCCGGCCGAAGCGGGCGGGGCGTCCGCCGGACGGACATCGGGGAACAGGCCGGCATAGAGCCAGCCCGCGTCCGCCGTGGCGGCGGATTTGATGAAGGGCTGGATGTCCGGCAGGCTGCCCCAGACGACGCCGTTGCCATCCGGCGCGCGGTCGAAGCTGATATAGTTGTGGGCCGCGAGCCAGGGATTGCCGGTCGACAGCAGCCAATCGGTCAGGCCGGCGACGGACCGGCGGGCGTCCGGCAGCGGCGCGGCCAGATAGGTTTGGGCGGGACCACTGGCCAGCGACCAGACAAAGAACTGATCCGGCGCCGCACCCATAGACAGGGCGCGCCACGGCTGCCAGTCGTTCAGCCAGCCTTGAACTCCGCGCACGGCGGTGAAGCTGGTCAGGGGCTCGTGCACCAAATCCGCGGGCAACTGCCAAGCGGGCAACGCGGCGGCGAAGGGCCGGGCCAGGGACACTTGGGCGCGCGTGATGACGTTGCCGCCATCGCCGCTCGCCGACAGGTAAAAGTGGTTGATAGTTGAGAGTTGATAGTTGAGAGAGGATGGGGGCATTGCCGATTGCCGATTGCCGATTGCCGATTGAGGAACCGCTGCGGGGAAATTTGAGGATAGTTGATAGTTGAGAGCGGCAGAGAGGCGGGCGGGGGCGAGGTCGGCTTCGAGCCAGAGGTTGGTGCCGGCGGAGACGAAGGGGACGCCGTCGCGCTGGATCCGGCCGGAGAGTTCTTCCGACAACAGATTATTGGTGGGGCCGGCGGAGATCACGGTCCAGTCGCGCACCCGGGCGAGCCGGATGAGCTGCGGGGCGTTGGTGCGGTTCAGAGTCCACCCATGGATGGCGGAGCTGGCCAGGGCCGGCTGGCTGAAAAGAAATTGGGCGGCGATGGCGAGATTGGTTTCCCAAATCCCGGCGGCGGCCGCGCCGGCATGGATGGCCAGCACCAGGGCCGGCGGGGCACCGGTGGCAGCACGGATTTCCAGATAGGTCTCGGACAGGGTCAGGTCCTCCAACAAGGGGCGCAGCACGAGGGGCGGAATCTGCGCGGCGGCGGCGTCCCCCAGCAGCGGGCGCCACAGGCCGATGGCAAGGCGGTCGAAGGTCTGATTCTGGAGGCGCACGGTTTCCGGGAGCGACCAGACGCGGCTGAAAAAATAGGCATCGGCAGAGAGGTCCAGCCGGCGCTTGCCGACCCAATGCACGGAGGCGACGGTGTCCGGCGACAACACGGTGGGGGGCAGAGCGGGGGCGGGGGCGGCGGATTTCCGGCAGCCGCTGGCGGATGCGAGCAGGAGGGCGGTCAAGGCAAGCAGCAGGGCCGGGCGGAAATTCATTCCCGGCAAGCCTGCCGGAAAGCGGGCGAAGGCTCAAACAAATTTCCAGCCACGCATTTTCAATTTTCAATTGCCAATTTGATTTTTAACGCAAGGGCGCAAAGGGATGAAGACGCAAAGGGGAAACTTAGCAGATGGGAGATGGGCGGGAGGAAGGTAGTTGATAGCGAATAGTTGATGGTTGATGGATAAAGCAGAAACAAAAACTGTGGCCAGGAGATAGAACGTAGGCGGTGCCGGCTGGGAGCGGATAGCTCGCGGCACCGCCGGGCGAACGCGGTGGCGGTATTTCCGATTGCCGATTGCCGATTGCCGATTTGGAAATCATTCAACCACGGATGGGCACGGATTAACACGGATTACTCATTTCCAATTTCAACCTGAAAACCGCCGGGAGGATTAACCGCGAAATACTCGAAATACGCGAAAGCAGCAGAGAACAATGGGAAGCATCAGCGCCAAAACTTTTTTCGCGTATTTGGCGTAGTTCGCGGTTTCAACTGCTTTTGTTTGGGGGCGCAGCGCCTTTATCCGTGTCCATCCGTGTCCATCCGTGGTTAAACGAAACAGCCCTCCGCCTGAAGGCGGAACTCCGAACGAAGATGCCGTCGTGGTAAATCCGAACGCGATCGTTAGCCAGCGGCGGCGGGCAGAGGACGGCCCGCCCTACCTGTCCGAAACGTCCTCCCTCACCCCTCCCCACCGGGAGACATGTCGCCCGGTTTCAACGCGCCGGAGGGCCGGCGCACTCCACGACGCTAGCGCGCGGTTCGGGAGCTAAACGGTTTCGCGGCGGGCGGCATGGTTTCCAAATTTGCGAGGCGGTCGGGGCGTCCGCTAACCCCCACCGGGAGACATGTCTCCCGGTTCCAAAGCGCGGACATGTCCGCGCACTCCAAAAACGCTAGCGCGCGGTTCGGGAGCCAGACGGGTTCGCGGCGGCGGATGGTTTCCAAACTTGCGAGGCGGTCGGGGCGTCCGCTACCCTGCGGCGATGCAATCCAAACATCGGGCCGGGCTGGTGCTGGCGCTGTTCTTCGGCTCCGGCGCGACGGCGTTGATCTACGAGGTGGTGTGGTCCAAATGCCTGGCGCAGATGTTCGGGAGCACGATCTACGCGCAGACGGTGGTGCTGGCGGTGTTCATGGGCGGGCTGGCCCTGGGCAACAAACTCTTCGGCAACTGGGCGGACGGGCGGCGCCAGCCGGTCAAAGCCTATGGCTTGTTGGAAATTTTCATCGGGATCTATGCCCTGCTCTTTCCCCTGCTCGACCGGGCGACGGACCGGGTCTTCATCGCGGCCGGCACGCCGATCGCCGAACACGCGGGCTGGCTGCTGGCGCTGAAAGGCACCCTGAGCGTGGCGCTGCTGCTGCTGCCGACGGTGCTGATGGGCGGCACCCTGCCCCTGCTGGCGGCCTGGCTGCAGCAAGGCTCCGACGACGCCGGCCAGCGGACGGCCCGGTTCTACTCGGTAAACAGCCTGGGCGCGGTGACGGGCGCGCTGCTGGCCGGGTTCTGGCTGGTGCAACAGTATGGCATCCTGGCCACGCTCCAGCTCACGGCCACGGCCAACATTCTCATCGGCCTGACGGCCATCGGCCTCGTGCGCTGGAGCGGGCCAAAATCGGCCACCCCGGCGGCCGCGCCGGCGGCGAGCCGGAGCGAAACGACGGACGCGGCCACGCGGGCCGGCTGGCGCCGGGCGGGCCTGATCGTGGCGCTGACGGGCGGCATCTCGATGGGGCTGGAACTGCTGGCCTCGCGCTCGCTGGCGCTGATCTTCGGGTCGTCGCTGCAATCGTTCGCCATCGTGCTGATGGCTTTCATCCTGGGCATCGGGCTGGGCAGCGCGGCGATCGCCTCGCCGGGGCGGAACCGCCGGGCCGGCGAAAAAACCGTGGCGGGGCTGCTCCTCGCGGCGGCGGCCTGGGTGACGCTGCTGGTGTTCAACCTGGAACACTGGGTGGACGGCTACCGGATGCTCCGGACGGGACTGGGGCGGACGGAGATGGGCTATCTATATCAATTGATTTTCTCCACCGGCATCGCGCTGGTGATCCTGGGGGTGCCGGCGGCGCTGATCGGCGCGGTGCTGCCGCTGATGATCCGCACGGTGGCCGCGACCGGCGACGCGCTGGGGGCGCGCGTGGGGGCGCTGCTCACCTGGAACACGCTGGGCGCGGTGGCGGGCACGCTGGTGACGGGCTTCGGGCTGATGCCCTTTCTCGGCTTACGGAATGCGTTCGGGGTGCTGGCGCTGGGGCTGGCGCTGCTGGCGCTGGCGGTCGCGTGCCGGCAGCGGTGGTGGGCGGGGCTGGGCCTGACCCTGGCCGGAGCCGGATTTGCGGTCAGCCTGCTGGCGACCAGCGACGCGGGCTGGCAGCACGTGATGAGCTCCGGAATCTTCCGGGTCTGGGAAACCAAGTTTGACCCGCGCCTGATGCCCATCCGCAAAGAGCACATCAAGGTCCGTTTCTATGAGGACGCGCCGGACGCCACGGTGTCGGTGGAAGAAATCGACGGCATCATCGCCCAAGCCAGCATCGGCTTGCGGATCAACGGCAAGCCGGATGCGGGCACGGGGCTGGATCTCAGCACGCAATTTTTACTGGCGAACCTGCCGATGCTGGCGAAACCGGAGGCGAAGGATGTGTTTGTGCTGGGCATGGGCTCGGGCATCACGGCGGGCGCGGTGCTGGCGTATCCGGTCAACCGGGTGGTGGTGGCGGAGAATTGCGAGCCGGTGATCCGGGCCGCCCGGCTCTTCGGCGGCTGGAACCGGCAGGTGGTGGACAACCCGCGCGTGCGGGTGGAGACGGAAGACGCCCGCACGGTGCTCAAGCTACATCCGCAGCTTTATGATGTGATCATCACCGAGCCCTCGAACCCGTGGACGGTGGGCGTGGGCAGCGTGTTCAGCCGGGAATTCTACGAAATCGCCGCCGGCCGGCTCAAACCCGGCGGCATCCTCTGCCAGTGGTTTCACGTCTATGAAATGAACGACGACATCCTGAAGCTGGTGTTCCGCACCTTGAGCTCGGTCTTTCCCTACATGGAAATCTGGGACACGCGCAACGGCGACATCGTGATGCTGGGCTCACTCCAACCGTGGCCGACCGGGCCGGAGGTGTTCCGGCGGGGCTTTGCCATTGATCGGGTGCGGACGGACATGGCGATGATCAACCTCAATTCCCCCGAAGCGCTGCTGGCGCGGCAGGTGGCGTCGCAGCGCACGGGCTTCGCCATCGCGGGCCCCGGGCCGATCCAGAGCGACTGGTTTCCGGTGCTGGAATACGCGGCGCCGAAGGCGTTCTTCATGAACGAAGGCACCCGGATGCTCGACCGGTATGACGAGCGGACGCGGCAGCAGCGGCTGGCTCCGCCGGAAAAGAACGCGGTGCTCCAGGCGCTGCCGCTCAGCGAGGCGCAGTATGTGTTCAGCGATTTCTCGACCATCAACGGCGAACTCTACGGCTGCCTGATGGGCTACGCCACCAGCGCGACCGTGCCGTGCGTGTTCCCGACGCCGGCCCCGGCGCCGGCCCCGGCCAACGATGGAAGCGCGACGGCCCTGGCCGAACAGGCCCTGCAGGCGGGCAACCTGGCGCAGGCCGGGCTGATGATCGGCCAGGCCTTGCAGCAAAACCCCCACGATGTCCAGGCCGCCTATGTGGCGCGGGTGATCGAGCGGGCGGGAGCGGGGGGCGGGGGGAAATAGCAGATGGGAGATGGCAGATGGGAGATGGGGGGAGGAAGTTGATAGATGATAGTTGATGGACAAAGCGGAAACAAACGCTACACCAGGAGATAGAACGAGGCGGTGCCGGCTGCGAGCCACTAGCTCACGGTGCCGCCGGGCGAACGTGGTGCATTTTCAATTTCAACCTGAAAACCGTCGAGGGAGGGATTAACCGCGAAATACAGGGAAATACGCGAAAGCAGCAGGGAACAAAGGGAAGCCACGGCGAATTTACGATTCATGATACACGATTCAACGCTTTGCTCTGTCCCACGCCATCTGCCAACTTCCATCTGCTATCTTCCACTCCCCGCCCGGCCAAAGCGCCGGAGGGCCGGCGGCCGAACCCCGGCTTGGCAACTCCACGACGCTATCGCGCGGTTCGCACGTCATTGGTTTTTCATCCGTGTCCATCCGGGTTTATCCGTGGTTGTTTTTCGGCCACAGATGCACACAGATGAAACATAGATCGGCGAATTTGCGATTTACGATTGGCGATTTTAAACCAAGGCAGAAGGAAGAAGGCAGAATGCAGAAAACCGGCGGGGGCCTTAACCACGGATGACTCATTTTCAATTTCAAACTGAAAACCGCTGAGGGGGAATTAACCGCGAAATACTCGAAATACGCGAAAGCAGCTGGGAACAATGGGAAGCCTCGGCAAATTTACGATTGGCGATTCACGATTCAACGCTTTGCTCTTTCCCACGCCATCTCCAATCTGCTTATCTGCTATCACCCAGCCCACCACCTGCTGCCGCCGGAAATGGCATCGAAGATTGACCGGCGACCGGTTCAGCCTTAGAGTTTTTTCATGGCAACGGCCACATCGGTTCAAAAGAATTTGCAGGCGGCGATGCGCGAAGCCTTGCGCATCCAGGACCGTTTTGTGCCGGAACCCCTATTTGCCAAGACCGGCCGCGGCTATCTCAAAAGCGAAGGCGTCGCCACCCGGCAACGGATCAAAGCCAGCTTACCGGATCGCAATGCCGCTTGCCATGTAGCTACAACAGGGCTACATTCGGGACATGAGCAAAACCGCCACCATTCGCACCCGCATTGAACCCAGTCTCAAGACTGAGGTGGAGGATATCCTGGCGCAATTAGGGCTGACGGCTTCCGAAACCGTGCATTTGCTTTATCGGCAGATCCAGCTGCAACGGGGCCTGCCTTTTGAGGTGCGGATTCCCAACGCGACCACCGCCCGCACCCTCATGGACAGCAAGGCGGGCAAGCACGTGAAACGGTTTGGCAGCAAAAAGGAACTCTACGCTGATCTGGGCCTGTGAGAACGTTCAGCCGGACCAGTCAGTTTAAGAAGGACGTCAAGCTTGCCGGCAAGCGCGGTAAGGATCTGGCCAAGCTCAAGGCGGCGCTCGATTGGCTGATCGATGGCGAAGCGTTGCCGCCGGAATATAAGGATCATCCCTTGCGTGGTAATTTTGCGGGCAGCCGTGACTGTCATCTCGAGCCAGACTGGCTGCTGATTTATACCCTCACCGAAAAAGGCGCGCATGTTTGCTTGGAACGCACGGGCTCGCACAGTGACTTGTTCCGCTGACCTTGCGGCTTTGCCAGTCAGGGGTTCAATCAATCGTCCGGGTGCCCGCCGAGCGGGCAAACCCACCAGGCATTTTCAATTGCCAATTTCCAATTGCCGATTTTCAACTGACCAGTCAGTCCGCAGATTTCACCGATTAACGCCGATTAGATTTTTCGTTTATCTGCGCCATCGGCGGATGCTCCCGCCCCCGTCCGCCCTGCCAAAGCGCCGGAGGGCCGGCGGCCGAACCTCGGCTTGGCAACTCCAAGACGCTATCGCGCGGTTCGGGAACCACTGATCAAAGCGGCAGCGGGCGGCGGCTCACAGAGCCGCGCTCCGGGGAAGCCTCTTCGCCCAAATTTTTTCAATTCGCGTATTTGGCGTGTTTCGCGGTTTCAACGGCTGGCCTTCAGGCGTGGATGGTGATGGCGGAGGCATTCACCTCAATAAAATTGTGCCGGTCAAAGGCACCCACCAGCGTGGCCAGATTGGCGGCGAAGAGGCGGGCCAGCGCGTCGTTGGAAATGTTACCCGTGGAAACCAGCAGCAATCGGGGCGGGGTGCCCTGCAGAAGAAACGTGGTCACAAAGTCGCTGTCTTTGGTGATGAGCACCCGATCTTCCCGGGCGGCCAGCGCCGCCAAGTCGCCATCCGGCGTGCGATTGCCGAGCGGGAGATCCAAAGTGTGCCGGGCATCATGCCCGGCGGCGGCCAAATCCCGGGCGAGGCGCACCGGCAGTTGCGCATCCACGATAAATTTCATGCCGCCACGGGTTCCACGCGATGGAGTCGGCTCAGGCGGGCGCCATAGGCGCAGGCCGCCCGCAGATCATCCGCTTCCAAGTCCGGATAGTCGGCCAGCACCTGGGCCGCCGTCATCCCGCTGCTCAACAGTTCCAGAATGAGATTCACCGGATAACGCAAGCCGCGAATGCACGGGTTGCCATGACAAATATTCACATCCACCGTGATGCGGGCCAGCAGGTTGTCGTTCGTCATGCCGACAAGCTACACCAGCAAGGCGCTGATTCAACTCGTTTTCGCCAGCCACGCGTTGCCGGATCACTCATTTCCAATTTCCAATTGCCAATTGCCAAGTTGGGGCCAAGGGAGTTTTCAGTTTTCAGTTTCAAGTTTTCAGTTTTCAGAAACCGGCGGTAACCGCGAAATACGCGAAATACGCGAAAGCAGCAGGGAACAACGGGAAGCCGCTTCGCCAAGACTCTTGGCGGTTCGCGTATTTCGCGTAGTTCGCGGTTTCAACTGATTATCTTAATTCCGGTTCAAATTGGAAATCTCCCCGAGCGTTCGCAGCGCAACCAGACGGGAAACGGGCAGTTGATGGAGGATAGTTGATAGTTGATGGGCGGAAGGCAAAATATGCCATCACGCTTCAACGCTTTGCTCTGTCCCACGCCATCTGCCATCTTCCATCTGCTATCTTCCACTCCCCGCCCGGCCAAAGCGCCGGAGGGCCGGCGCACTCCACGACGCTAGCGCGCGGTTTGCACGTCATTGGTTTTTTAACGCGTCCATCCGGGTCCATTCGTGGTTGCGGTTGCCCGCCATCTGCTATCTTCCATCTTCCAACTGCCATCTCTCCACCCTGCCAAAGCGCCGGAGGGCCGGCGCACTCCAGGACGCTAGCGCGCGATTCGCACGTCATTGATTTTTTAACGCGTCCACCCCGACCCCCTCCCCACCGGGAGACATGTCTCCCGGTTCCAAAGCGCGGACATGTCCCCGCACTCCAAAACGCTAGCGCGCGGTTCGTTCGTCATTGGTTTTTTAACGCGTCCACCCGGGTCCATCCGTGGTTGCGGTTGCCCGCCATCTGCTATCTGCCATCTGCCCACCCGGCCAAAGCGCCGGAGGGCCGGCGCACTCCAAGACGCTATCGCGCGGTTCGCACGTCATTGATTTTTCAACGCGTCCACCCCGACCCCCTCCCCACCGGGAGAC
>CAIXPZ010000122.1 GCA_903921455.1 uncultured Verrucomicrobia subdivision 3 bacterium
CGCCTTGCGGATGGCTTCCTCCCACTCGATGGAAACCTTGCCGGCGTGCAGGTTGTGAATCTCCTTGATCCCGCTCGGCATACCGGCGGCGACCTGTTTCAGTTTGAACGCCAGGTCGAGCATCCGCGCCATGCCTTCTAATCCCGGCGTGCGGCCAGACTTGCGCCAACGCTCGCGGGCCTCGCGCACCATCAAGATGGCTTCCTCGGCTTCCAGCCACGCCTGGCGGCGGGCCGGTTCATGAAGCTGCCACCACTCGACAGCTTTCTCGCACGCCAATCGTTCGATGGCCTGCCGCTCCAACTCGGCAAAGTGCCGGTTGAACGCCACGACGCGGCCGGGCCAGTCATATTTCCGGCTCAACCATTCCAGCCGCCGCTTGGTGCAGCCCAACTTCGCGGCGGCAGAAACCAGCGACCGGTTCGGCCCCAGGTCGAGATACGTTTTGAAAGCCGCAAAAGCTTTCGTGGTTTCGCGCGGCAATTGCTCGAACGCCAGCACAGTTTTCGGTTGTTCAATGTTGTTCGTCATAAAATTTCATTTCGTTTCAAGTGTCTCGCTCATGGCAGTGAGTGAAGGACAGCCCGACCCAAGAAGGGCTGTTCCTTCCTCTGCCTGTCCAGTGCCACGGTGCCATATCCCCTATAGATGTGGCACTGTGGCACTACGCCGCTTCCGCCCGCCAGTAAGCCCCGCTGCTGGACCGGGCCAAACCATTCGCCACCAGCCGATTGAGATAACGGGCGGCAGTCCGTCGGCTCAGTTTCAGGCAGGTTTCCGCATCCTTGACGACTTCGGCAAAAGTTTTGGGCTTCTCGGTCAGGGTGGCGGCAGCAAATTCCTTGTCCGAGCATGCTTTGTTTTTCGTCTGGGGCCGGCGGAGTGCATCGGGGTTCAAATCGGTGGCGAGGTGCATCATGGGGTAATCCCATTTCACGACAAATTCCGGCAGTTGCGGCAGGTTGCGCAAAATGCTGGTGACGGTGAAACAGTCCGGCTCCTCATGCGGTGTCAGCACGAGGATCGAGTCCGGATCGCGTGCCCAAGCGCCGGCCCCGCTCATCCGGTCAATGGCGTTCTTGGCCGAGCTGTCCCCCTTGGCAAAATGGTGCGCGACCACGATGGCCGCGCCGGAGGATTGGGCCAGCGACTCAAACTCGTTCATCAAATCCGCAATCTCGCCGTTGGCGTTTTCGTCGCGGTTGCCCAGGACTTTGTAGGCCGGGTCGAGAATGATGAGGCCGTAGTGATGCTTCGCCAGTCGCTCCTCGAGCTGGGGCCGGAGCAGCGTGATGTCGGCGTTCTTGCCGCGCAGATTCCAAAAGTGCAGCGGCTTTTCTTTGCCCGCACATTCCAGCCGGGTGGCCCGCAGCGCCCGCATCCGGTTCTTGATGGACCAGACCGGCAACTCGAAGTTGATGTAGATCACCGGCAGCGCCGTGCAGGCTTGCCCCCACCACGGCTGGCCGGTGGCGACCGACAACGCCAGATCGAGCAGGCTCCAAGACTTGTTCGACTTCGACGTGCCGCCGAGGATCATTTTGCAGCCCTTGTGCAAGACGCCCTCGATGATGACCGGCGGCGTGGGGAAATCCATTTCCTCAAGCTGGTCGAGCGTGATGATTTCCGGCAGTGCCGGCGGCACCGCCCCCAAAGCCACGGCAATATCCACTTGTTCAATCGGCGAAAACTCTTTGATTTCCATATTATTTTTTAAGCCAGACCAACCGTTGCAGTTTTCCATTCCGCCACGCGCCGGGCACGCGCACGGGCTGGGAATAGGTGAAAAGTTTCGGGTCGCAGCCGAACACCGTCAGCGCGGCCTTGAGCCGGTCCTCCATGACCTTGTCCCGCGGACAATCGAACCAGCCGTGGAGACTTTTCCCGGCGGTATCAATGATGGCGTGCAGGTTGTAGCGCAGCCGGTTGTTCAGGTAAGCGAACACCGCGCCGATTTCATCCTTCTGGAGCGAATCGCTCTCCACGACGAGAAATCGCTGGCCCTGAATGTTCTCATTGCTCCGACGGAAAGACCCCGGCTTGAACGCCGCGCCGCAGGTGTAATTGCCCATCGCGGGGCCGATTTGATACCACTCTGACAACGGGCGGAAATGCGTCGCGTGTTCCGGCCGGCCGGAGGAATACACATCACCAATCCAGACCGTGCTGTTCGCCGGCCAGAGCCGGAGCCAGGTGCGGAACTGGTCGTCGGGATCGCGCTCGGCCACCAGCAGCGGCGAGTCCGACAGGATTTGCGCGAACGGCCAGTGAAACTTTTCGAATAACTCCGGCCGGTAACGGCCCGCCATTGCGACCAGCGTTTCCAAAACCAACTGCTCGCCCGGATGCCGGCCTTCGGCCTTGGCCCGCGCCAGCACGGCCTCACGCGGCAGGATGGCGCCGCTCGACTGTAATACGTCGCCGGCCCGCAAAACTTTTCCATCCGGCAGCGTCAGCGTCCACGGCGAACCCAGGCTGCGCCGCAGCTTGTGATTCGCGTCCGCCACGGCGGGCGCGCACGACGAATGAAAACAAAAAATCGTCGGCACACCGTCCACGCAGACGCGGCAATCCTTCTTGCCGGTCTTGTGCGTGTGCAGCGATTCGCCGGGACAGCGGCAGTAGCCGCTGACGGCGCTCTGCCATTCAATCGCGCCGACAATGCCGGCGGCAGCTTGTCGTGGGTCAATCATGGGAGATCCACCTCGTAACCTTTCTCGGTCAGTTTGATCCAGAGTTTGGCTTGGATGCCCATGCCCGCACCGCTGAAATCCAGATTGGCCGCCAAGTATTTCAGCAGCCCGGCCCGCAGCGTTTCATCGCTGGGAATCTGATAGCGGGTGTAGGCGTCGTTGTAAGCGAAGTCCGCAAACGGGATCTCGCTGTCGCTGCTCCAATCGCCGGGAAACACCCCGAGCGCGACGACGTAGCCGAAAAACATTTCGTCCCCCGGTTTTTTCAGCGGCCAATCTTTCACCACCAATTTTTGTTCGATGATTTGCATAAGTTAAACATTTCCGGCCACGAGTTGCGGCGTAACCATCCGGTGCCACTTCCCGTGGCACGATGGGCAGAGGTAATCTTTCGGCCAACGATTGGCCTCCTCCGGGCCGAACATCCCTTGCGGTGCCCAATGATGTTCTTCCGCGCCGCGTGCGCCGCAGCGGGCGCAGCGCTTGGCGTCGGCATCCACCACCACCGGCACGGTGGATAAATCCACGCCATAGGCTTCGAGCAAATCCTTGGCGATCCACACGCCGCCATTTTTGCTTTTCGTCCACCATTTGCATTCCAGGCACCACCAGCCATAGTGCGCGGCGGCGCTGGCACTCATGCGGCAGGAAATTTCCTGACGGGTGACACGCGCACAACGCGGACAATGGCGGTTGGCAATTTTCAAAACGGCAATTCCGGTTCGCAGTGGTTTTTCACGGCGCGCAGAAAATCAGCGGGCCGTTTGATGATTTGGGAGGCAACGTGCGGCGGCAGATACAGCAGGTTTTTCGCGCCATATTTTTCGCCGATGAATTGCAGCACCATGTCCTCGACGTGCGCATCGCCGCCGAGCAGCCGGTGCAGATGTTCCACCACCTGCACCGGCAGCCGGCCGGTTTCGGGATTGAGGGTGACGTCCATATTCACGCGGATACGCCCAGCACTTCCGCCACCTTCACCGTGAGTTCGAGGTCGTTTCGCAGATACGCTTCCGCCGAAGCGCGGTCGCTCTGCCAGAGGCCGGCAAAGACTTTGCCATCGCCATTTTTTGCGCCCACCCCGAGGTGGCGCGCAATTGAGTCCAGAGAACCTCTGGCCTGCCGGTCGCCGAGCTGCCAGAGATCGCGCAGGTCAACCAACTGGTCGCTCCAGTAACGCCCGCGCCGGATGCCGAACGGCACCGCGATGCGATGCTTCCACGACCGGCGAAACAGAAACGGCAGGTCGAAGGCAAAGATGTTGAACCCCACGGCCGTATTCACCCGGCCCATTTCCCCGCGCAGCGCGTCCCAAAATTCCGACAGCAAACCCGCCTCATCCTCGCGACCGAGGATGCGAAAAACTCCGCCCTGTCCCGACGAGTCGAACTCGTAAAGCCCGATGGCCAGCACGCGCCCCGTCAACGGGTCGAGCGCGGCCCGGTCAAAAAATTCGCGCCGGTGATTGGCTTCCGCTTCGGCGATCTTCGCCGTGATTTTGTCCGGGTCTTTCAGATTCCCGGTTTTCACCTCCGCCGGATCGAACGGCGGCACGAGCGCCGCCAGTTCAGCTTCCGGCAAGGGTGCCGTCTCAATATCGAAAAAAATTGTATTCATGGCATGATGTCAAAAGAATCTCCCGCTCCCTCCGCAGTGCGGAGGGAGACGGGATGTGGTTTAGAATCCGACTTCGGGATCGAAGGGGATGTCATCGGCCGGCGGCGGTGTCGCCGCGGCACTTTTGGTGGGCACCGGAGCCGGAGCCGCCGGCATGGTTGCCCGTGGCGCAGCCACCGGCGCAGCCGTCGTAGGGGCAGCCCCCGCTTGCGCGGTGGCGGCATCTTTCGCCGCCCACTCGGCAATGCGCTGGCGCATCGCCGCCGGATCGTAGGTGCCGCTCGGCACGACCTTCTTCGTGGCCTTGCTGACCGCGTCAATGCTGACGTAGGTGCGGCCCGACAAGGACTGCTGATGCGAGAGCACCAACGTGCAGCACGCGCCCAGCAGTTTTTTCAGGTCCACGTTCTCGCCCGGTGCCACCGGACGCCCGCGCCACTGGCCGACGAACCCGGCCAGCTTCGACTTCGGATGCAGGCTCGCGGTGAAGTTCTTCGTCACGATGCCGCGCTTGCCGTCCTCGCCAATGTGCTCGGTCTCGAAGACGAGCTTCAGTTTGCGGACCAGCTTGCGCTGGCCCTGGAACTCGGTCCAAATCAGACCGAGATCAATCACGTCATCACACACGCCCTGCCAGATGCCCGGCGGATGCTTGATGAAGTTGCCGCTGTCGTTACATTGGAGAACCAAGGCGTCTCCACTCGCCGTCATGTTGTTTAACATAATTTTTCTGTGTTTTGTTTTTGGTTAGTTCGCCGGTGGAAGCTCCCCCCGGAGAAATTTGAAAAAAGTTTCGGAAGTCATCGTGACCAGCCAGCGGCCGTCCCGATCCTGATGGCCCACGACGAAGGCGCGTCGGCCGGCTTCACGCCGGGCTTGTGCCACCGCCTCGTGGATGTTGAGCCGACGACCGGTGATAATTTGGCAGTGGACCCAGTCCACTTCGCCGCACGCTTGCGCCGGTGAAAATTCCGCCGCCATGCGTGTCGTCCATTCGCCCGTGAGATCGCGCTGGAACAGGCGATAGAACCGCTCCGCGTCCATCGTCACCAGCCACGGCCAGTAGTTTTTACGATGGGCGACAAATGCCGCCTTGCCGCCGGCATCGCGCCGAGCCTGAACCATCGCCGCCGACAGGTTCAGATGCTCGACGTGTTTCACCTCGAAGTGATACATGGGCAGGTCGTCGCAAACGACGTCCGGCGAGCCTGGCGAACCGCTGAATTGCTGGCCGCGTCGGGCGGCGTAACCGTGGGCGCGAAATTCATCGCGCCACTGGCGCTCAGCGCGCTTGCCTTTTTCACGGGAGATTTTCATTTGTCAGTCCCCCCGGATTTATTTTTCGCGTCCAATTTTTCCCGACGCTCCTTGAGCCATTCCTTGATGGTCCAGCGGATGAATGCCGCCACGAAAAAGACGTAGCCAAGCATTGCGGACGGGAAGAAGAAGTATTCGATGATGATTTCGTTGATTTTGTGCATAATGATTTTGTTAGTTGTTGGTTGGTTAATTGCCGGTGCGGCTCGCACTTAGGTCCGGAGGGCCACGCGGCAGGTTTTGGTGAGGTGGGATTCCACGTCGCTCCACTTGAACTCGACGCTCCGCCCGATCTTGTAGTAGGGCAGGATGCCGCGCTTCATCCAGTTATCCACGGTGCGGAGGGTTTTCCCCAGGCGGCGGGCGACTTCGGGTTTGTTGATGAACGGCTCCGTGACCGGAACCGACGGCATTTGCGCCGATTGATTTGTTTCTAACATGGTCGTTTACAGTTGTGTTGTTATGGACTTGCTGGCGTCAGCTACACGACCGACGTGCATGTCCCTGTAAACCGCCCCGAAGTAAACTGGCAGGATGTATGAAAACGAAAAACGCCCGTAAATACGGGCGTTTTTCCTGTTATGACCGGGTCATTGTGCGGTCATTTTTGCTTCATTCCGATTCGCCTTCTCGCTCCTCAATGTCGTGAACCAGCGACTTGCGGTGGATATGTTCGGCTCGGGAATCGGCCACGGCGTCATCGACCTTGTTGAAGAATGGCGAATAGGCCCGCAGCTCCTCGGGGTCCTTACCCGTCACCCGGCGGATGATGTTCAACCGCTTCAACACGGTGGTCTTCACGCAACCACAGCGCTTCGCCACGGCCTCGGCGGCCAGCCCGTGTCCGCAGTAAAGGCGGAACACGCGCATCACCGACGGGTCTTTGATCTGCTCGTCGCCGTCCAGCTTCTCGATGAGGGCGATGATATGCGCGAAGACCGTTTCTGGTGCCGGCTCCTGTGCATCCGGCGCGAACGGTTGAAACAGTTCGCCGGGCCGAACCTTCGGCTGCAGTTTCCCCGTGGGTAACAAGACCAGGTTCGTCTCCAGATCGAAAAACCCGGCTCGCGCTCCCGCCAATAATTCCCGACTGGTGGCGTCCAGCAGCCGGTTGGTCGGCGCGAGCAGGATGAAACGATCACGCTGACGCGCCGCCAAGTCGGCCACGACCTGCCGGAAGGCGGCACGCTCATTCTGGATGGTCAGAAACACCGGCAACCCATTGGCGAACTTGGCCCCGATCTGCCACGTCATTGGCGGCGGCATCCGGGTTTCTCGCAGGTCGCACTCAAACACCTTGCTGACCGCCCGTCCGAACTTTGCGATGTTCAACGCCATCAGCGTCGCCTCCGCTGGCGACACCGCCACGTCCTCGCAGTTCCACGGTTCGCACTGGCAAACCCCGACCAGCGCGCCGTTGGCGCGCTTGTGTATCCGATGGTCGCAACCGCAACCATGCGGGCAGGGGATAAACCCCGCCCG
>CAIXPZ010000123.1 GCA_903921455.1 uncultured Verrucomicrobia subdivision 3 bacterium
AGTTTGACATTGTCCGCGCCGAAGATTTCCAGCGTCGTCGCGCCGTCAAAGCCCGATTGCTTGAGCGCCTTCACGATGGCGGGAATCCCGACGACGCCGTCGCCCAGCGGAATCACACCCATGCCGCAACCATAAATCTTTCCGCGCTTGGGCAGCCATGATTCGGGCATGTCTTTCCAATGAACATACTGAATGCGTTTGCCGAAGGTCTTCACATAATCCAGTGGTTCGGCTCCGCCGAGCCAACTGTTGCCGGTGTCCAAGCAGATGCCGACGGTTTCCGGATGGCCGAGTTTTTCCAGCACGGCGGCCATGCCGTCAATCGTGTCCGTCACGCGGCCATGCGGTTCTAGCAAAAGTTTTACGCCCAGCTCCGCCGCCCACTGCACGGGTGAACGCAATTTTTCCACCATCGCAAAAATTTGTTCGCTGCGCGTGAGGTGCTCGCCGAATACCGTTTTCGGATCGCCCTCGGTGGTGATCACATCTTTGATGCCAAGCAGCGCGGCGAGGCGGATAGCCTTAATGATTTCGTTCGTGCCGTAAATGTCCGGTGCCGGTGGGTCGAGCAGATTGGCGTGAGCGCAGAAGGCCGTGAGTTCGATGCCGGCGCTCGCGGCGAGGTCACGAATTTTCGCCGGATGACTGTCGAGGCTGACGGACGCGGCGAAGCCGTATTCCACGCCCAACATTCCGCCTTGGTGATTGTCGGTGAGGTCGGCACAGGAAATGCCCATTTCCTTGATGGCCTGAAACTGCCGTTCCAGCGAGCGGAACGGTTCCACGAGGGCGAAGCAGCCGATTTTCATAAATTAACTTTGTTTCCAGTCGCCGCGAATCGGATGGCTCATCTGGTCGCTGAGTTCCTTGGGCGATTTGATTTTGTATTTGTGCGGATCCCACACGACTTCGCCGGCAGTCTTGATGGCCATGAGCGAGAGATGACTGAGGGCATCCGAACGCAGCGCGTCCTCGATGGGCGCGACGGAAGCCGAGCGTTCGCGCACGCTGTCCACGAACGCCTTGTAATATTTGTTCCGATAAAGCACGCGCTTGCTGCCCGCACAGGGATTAAGCTTGAACCAGTCGGGATTGCTCGCGGCGTAATTGTTGCGCCCCACGCTGACCCAGCCTTTGGTGCCGAAGAATGTCGTGCCGTTATTTTCCCACGTGTCCGCCCGATATTTTTTGACGATGGGCTCGGCGGTTTCGTGGCTCATGAAATGCATGGCCACACCGTCGTGAAACTTCGCTTCCACGTCCCACGTTGCGCAGGTGTTGAACAGCGCATCCGGCGTCGGAAAATTTCCCTTGCCGTGAAATGAAATCGTCCCCTTCGTGTCCGAGTCCATGCCCCAAATCGCGATGTCCAGCGGATGCGCGCCCCAACCGGCGATGAAGCCCAGCGCGTAATCCCCGCAATACCACGAGCCAGCAGAGGTTATGCGATTTTTCGTGCAAGGTCGCATCGGCGCGGGACCGAGGTAGAGTTCGTAGTCCAATCCCTCCGGCACGGGAATTTCTGCAAGCGATCCGCCGCCCGCCCCGGCCGGCGCCCAGACTTCCAGCCGCTGCAACTCGCCGATGTAGCCGTTCAGCACCAGTTCCACGCCGCGTTTGATAAGTTCCTGACTGCGCTGCTGCGTGCCGTATTGAAAAATCCGCTTGTGCTTTTTGACGGCCGCCAGCATGGCTTGGTTTTGGGCCAGGCTGTGTCCGAGCGGTTTCTCAATATAGACATCCTTGCCCGCGCGCACGGCCGCCAGACCAATCGGCACATGCCAGTGGTCCGGCGTGGCGATGACCACGGCGTCAATGCTCTTGTCCGCCAGCAAATCGCGGAAATCGTTGTAAAGTTTCGGCTCAAAACCCTGCCGTTCCTGAACAATTTTCCCCGCCGCCTCGCGCCTTTGGCGAAATGGATCGCAAACGGCCACCGACGCGGCAGCCTCCACGTTCAAAAAGTTTTTCAACAAACCCGTGCCTTGTCCGCCGACGCCGATGTGGCCAAGCTGGATTTTCTTGCTCGGCGTGTTTTCGCCGGCCAGCACGCGCAGCGGAATAAAATTGGGCGCGGCCGCTGCGAGCAGTGCGGCCTGAAGCAAACCGCCGGCAAACCGGCGGCGGGTGATTTGGTTGGTCTTCATTTTGATTTTTCAGATGAACTGTTTTCGGAAACTTTTCCGGTCGCGGCCCATTCGGCGCCGCGCCGCAACAATTGTTTGAATCCTACCGATTCCATCGCGGCGGCATTGTGCCCAAGCAAGAGCGTAAAACCGCGTCCCTTCCCCAATTCCGTTGCGAAGGCAATCGGCTCCGGCTGGCCGCTGCCGCCGAATTCCCTTTTGGGCGTCACCACCGCCAGC
>CAIXPZ010000124.1 GCA_903921455.1 uncultured Verrucomicrobia subdivision 3 bacterium
CGGTACACCGCCGGGAGCGGTTGCCCTGTCGGCTCCAAACACGCCAAGACTTCGTTCCGGTGGAATGAGCAGGTGCGGCAACGGGGAATGTCTCTCCGGGAATTCCCCACTCCCGCCCCTTTTTGCTCATACTGGTTTGGGATGAACCCAGGATCACCGGCATGACGCAAACACATGTCGGCCTGCGGCCGATTGTGCCCCTTGAACCGCCCCTCGCTGTCGTTCGACGCTGCCTCTTTCCATTATACCATCCGGTCAAGGCGTTCGCCTTGACTTCGGACGGTGCGTCAAGAGTGCGAGCGTCGCACCGACGCCACGCACAAAGGTCGAACATTAACAGCCAATTCAACAAACTCAGATGACATACATCCAACAGTTTGAAGCAGAGCTTTTGAAAAAGCTCGACGGAGCCGAGGACACGGCCACCATCGCCAGATGGATTTCCGAAAAAGTCCTCGAAAGCTACCGCAATGGCATCACAGCCGGCCAGAAAGGCGCGCAGGTGATCCGCAAGGGGAAAAGCCGCCGAGGCGGATTCCCAACAAAAGCCGAGTAGTCGCTCGGCTTCATTACCAACCTTATCAAATCAATCATGACTCAAATCTTCGTCATGAAGGAGCCAGGACGGTTCCCGCTCGGCGAGCTCTACCTCACCGCAGCCGTGGACCGAACGATAGCGCCCGCGGTCATATCGCGAGCACTCGCCCGGCACGCCAAGGGCGACTGGGGCGACGTTGGCCCCGAAGACTGGGCCGAAAACGAGCTGTCGCTGAAAGAAGGTTATCGCCTTTTGTCAGCCTACAAGGACTCGCAGGGCGTTACGTTCTGGATTATCACGGAACGAGACAGGAGTGTGACCACGGTCCTGTTGCCCGATGATTACTAATCTTAACACACAAACTACCATGTTACTTGAACCAAAAGACCTCGAGGCAATCGAGCGAATCATCTTCAGAAACAACGATGAAGTCGCAGTTTCCATCGCTAGAAATTTCGACCACATCGAGGAACGGCTCGACGCTGCCGTAGCGCGTCTGTACAGCCGGCTTGCAGAAATCGAAAACCTGCTTGCCAAGAAGGACGAATAATCGCTTCGTCACGAAACACCCCGCCACAAGCGGGGTTTTTTCGTGTTGGTTGCGTGGCGAGGGGCGGTCCCCGACCCCCTGACCCCCTGCCGTCGAACCTCCCCCAGGGGGAAGGGCGCAAATTTCGGCCTTTGGCCGTCCGGGTTTCACCCGTTGCCGTCTGGCGCCGGCATTCGCCAATAATTTTTACTTCTTTTCCAGCGCGACAAAAAAGTTGTGTTACTGTTACCGGAGTTTCAGCCCCGTTTCGTAGAAGAGGAAATAGTCATATGAAACAAGCGCTCGGCAACGATATCATACCAGTTTCAGCACGTAACTGCACTATTCTCCGGCGCGATAGCGTTTACCTGATCGACCAGCCAGGGGTGTGAAACCAATCTTCGCACCCGCTCGGCACTTTGGTAGATCGGCCGCAGTTCCTCGCCCAACGCTTCCTC